>JBEIVF010000220.1:0-3128 GCA_040374005.1 Gemmatimonadaceae bacterium
AGCATTCGAGCAAGTCCGACCCGATGGGCCCGGACTTCGACTACTCGGCGGAGTTCGAGTCGCTCGACCTCGAGGCGCTCAAGCGTGATGTGATCGCGCTCATGACCGACACGCAGGACTGGTGGCCCGCCGCCTACGGGCACAACGGCCCGGTCTTCATTCGCATGGCGTGGCACGCGGCCGGCACGTACCGCACCGGCGACGGTCGCGGTGGTGCCTCGGCCGGCACGCAGCGCTTCGCGCCACTCAACAGCTGGCCTGACAACGGCAATCTCGACAAGGCGCGTCGCCTGTTGTGGCCGATCAAGCAGCAGTACGGCAACAAGATCTCGTGGGCCGATCTCTTCGTGTTCGCGGGCAACTGCGCCATCGAGTCGATGGGCCTCACGCCCTTCGGTTTCGGCGGCGGTCGTGCCGACGTGTGGGAGCCCGAGGAGGACATCTACTGGGGCGCCGAGGCCGAGTGGCTGGGCGACAAGCGCTACGAGGGCGATCGTGAGTTGGAGAATCCGCTCGCGGCCGTGCAGATGGGGCTCATCTATGTGAACCCGGAAGGCCCGAACGGCGAACCGAATCCGCTCGCATCCGCGCGCGACATCCGCGAGACGTTCGCGCGCATGGCGATGAACGACGAAGAGACCGTGGCGCTCGTCGCTGGCGGTCACACCTTCGGCAAGATGCACGGCGCGGGCGATCCGGCGCTCGTCGGGCCGGAGCCGGAGGGCGCGTCCATCGAAGAGCAGGGTCTCGGCTGGAAGAACGCACTCGGTACGGGCAAGGGCGCGCACACCACCACGTCGGGCCTCGAGGGCGCCTGGACGCCCACGCCGACGCAGTGGGACAACGAGTACTTCAACACGCTCTTCGGCTGGGAGTGGGAGCTCGTGAAGAGCCCGGCCGGCGCGTGGATCTGGGAGCCGACGGATAAGATCGGCGCCGCGACGGTGCCGGATGCGCACATCCCGGGGAAGACGGTGTTGCCCGCGATGTCCACGGCCGACATGGCCATGCGCATGGATCCCGCGTACGAGCAGATCTCGCGCCGCTATCACGCGCATCCGGAGCAGTTGGCTGACGCGTTCGCGCGGGCGTGGTTCAAGCTCACGCATCGTGACATGGGCCCGCGCGTGCGCTACCTCGGCGCGATGGTTCCGCAGGAAGAGCTGATCTGGCAGGATCCGATCCCCGCGGTCGATCATGCGCTCATCGATGCCACCGACATCGCGGCGCTCAAGGCGACGATCCTCGGTGCTGGTCTCTCGATCAGTCAGTTGGTCGCGACGGCATGGGCGTCGGCGTCCACGTTCCGTGGCTCCGACAAGCGTGGTGGCGCCAATGGCGCGCGCATCCGCTTGGCGCCGCAGAAGCAGTGGGAGGTGAACCAGCCAGCGAAGTTGGCGCGTGCGCTCGAGATCTTCGAGACCATCCAGCGCGAGTTCAATGCGAAGGCCACGGGTGGGAAGAAGGTGTCGCTGGCTGATCTCATCGTGCTCGGTGGGTGCGCGGCCGTGGAAGCGGCGGCGAAGGCGGCGGGTGTCGCCATCACCGTGCCATTCACGCCGGGGCGCATGGATGCGTCGGCCGAGCAGACCGACGTGGACTCGTTCGCGGTGCTCGAGCCGATCGCTGATGGGTTCCGCAACTACCAGCGCGGTCAGTACACGATGACCGCCGAAGAGCTGCTCGTCGACAAGGCGCAGTTGCTCACGCTCACCGCGCCGGAGATGACGGTGCTCGTGGGCGGCCTGCGCGTGCTCAACGCCAATGTGGGGCAGTCCCGCAACGGCGTGTTCACGCAGCGTCCTGAGGTGCTCACGAACGACTTCTTCGTGAATCTGCTCGACATGGGCACCACGTGGTCCGCCACGTCAGCGTCGGCCGACACGTTCGAAGGTCGTGACCGCGCGACGGGTGATGTGCAGTGGACCGCGACGCGCGTCGATCTGGTGTTCGGCTCGCACTCGCAGTTGCGGGCGTTGGCCGAGGTGTACGCCCAGCGCGATGCGCAGCAGCAGTTCGTACGTGACTTCGTCCGCGCGTGGACGAAGGTGATGGAGCTCGACCGCTTCGACCTGCGTTAGGTCGGCACGCGGAACGGCACCGAGACCCCCAGCGTCCGCGCCACGCGTAGCGCGGACGCGGCGGCGGCTTCGAGGAGCGGCACCCCGCGCTCCACATACGACCCGGCAGCCCAGATGCGGCGCGCCGGGTCGCGATGTAAGTGGGCCAGCGCGTCGGGGACGGTGGCGCTGTCCAAGGTGACGAGCGGCCGCGCGACCACGGTGTTGCTGACGATGGTGCCCTCAGCGGGCTCGACGATCGGATTCCACGTTTGGAAGATCGGCGCCGCACGGCGCAGCGAGGGCTGCACGCGATTGAGCCAGATGGTGGCCATCGGGCTGTCGTGTGTGTCCGACGACACGAAGTTCACCGGACTCCACTGCCGACGATCGCGCGGCGCCAAGCGTGCATCGTGGTGCACCACCACGCGACTCTCCTCGTGCGGGATGCGGCTGAGCAGGGCGCGGAGCTGATCGTCTCCCTCGAGGAGGGCGGCTCCTTGGTCGGCGCGGGTGGCCAATACCACATGGTCGAAGCGCGACGCCGTGCCCTCGGTATCGACCACATCCACCCCGCGCTCGCGCGCGACGATGCGCCGCACCGGATGCCCGAACCGCACGTTGGCCGCCGTGGCCGACAGTCGGCGCATGACATCGTCCGTGCCTTGGATCGCGCGCCGCACACCGGTGGTCGTCACGCCTGACACCATGTACCCGACGATCGTCTCGGCCGGATACTCGCGCACACTCTCCGTGCGGCACGTGCAGATGGACGCGTACGCGGGGAGCACGAAGCGCTCCACGAACTCCGGGGAGTAACGCGCGGTGCGCAAGTACTCACCGAAGGTCAGCGACGCGAGGCGTCCGCTGGCGAGGTCCCGTGGCGCGTGCCGATGCAGCCGCACCAGATCGGCCGTGATGCGCCGCGCGGCGCGGCCGAGTGCGATGGTGGGATCGACCATCGGGATCGAGTGCCGGCCCACGCGCACATTGAAATAGCGGTAGTACGTGCCGGCGCCGAGCGTGGAGAACGACGCAGCGTAGTCCACGGGTGCCGTGTCGATGCCT
>JBEIVF010000036.1:0-12406 GCA_040374005.1 Gemmatimonadaceae bacterium
GACGCCGACGCCGCTGCCCTGCCACGCCGCGAGGTGCGCCGCCGATTCGACGAGGATGCTTCCGCGCGTCGATGGTGCCGCCGCGAGGAGTGCCCGCGCCCGCGTCGCCGTCGCGCCCAGTGCCGGGAACGCCAGCAGCACATCGGGCGCACCGAGCTGGAGCAATACGGCGAGCTCCTTGGTGGTCGCGCACTTGAAGTGCGTCACGCCGTGCGTGAGGTAGCGCTGCATCACCACGGCGGCCTTGGCCGTCTTCACGTGCGGACGCCACCGGTCGGCACTCCCACACTGCGCGATCATCGCCGCGATGTTGGCGTCGACGCGATCGAGGTCGATGAGTAGGGCCGGCGTCGGGATCGTCGCAGGAGCCGCGAGCAACGGCTGCACCGCGAAGGACACCGGTGTCATGCGGTGGTCGGCGCCGCGAGCGCCGCGCGAAGGTCGGCCGTCAGCGACTCCGGGGTGTCGGTGGGGGCATACCGCGCCAGCACTCGCCCGTCACGCCCCACGAGGAACTTGGTGAAGTTCCACTTGATGCCCTCAGTGCCGAGGATGCCGGGCTTGGCCTCCTTGAGCTGCCGATACAGCGGGTGCGTCCCCGCGCCGTTGACCTCGATCTTGGCGAACATCGGGAACGTGACGTCGTAGTTCGCTGAGCAGAACTGCTGGATGTCGGCCTCGGTCCCTGGCTCCTGATTGCCGAACTGGTCGCACGGGAAGCCGAGCACGGCCAAGCCGGTGTCCTGGTGGGCGCGGTGCAGGGCTTCGAGGCCCGCGTACTGGGGGGTCATCCCGCACTGGCTCGCCACGTTCACGATCAGCAGCACTTGGCCGCGGTAGGGCGCGAGGGTCGACGCGGTCCCGTCGATGGTGGTCACTGCGATGTCGTAGAGGCTCATCCCCACAATCTACTCGGCCCCCGCCAGCGGGATGCGCTCGCCGCCCGTAGATTGGGCGCACCCCTACTGGAACCCACCGATGACGCTCCGCACTGCTTTCGCTCTGCTCGCCACCGTGGCCGCCACGGCTGGCGCCCAACAGGCCGATCCACCCGCCCTCGTCGCCCGTGCGCGGGCGATCCACGAGCGCGTGATGACGCTCGACACCCACGTCGACATCAACGCGCGCAACTTCCGTGCTGACACCACCAACTACGCGAGCCGCCTGAACACCCAGGTGGACCTCGTGAAGATGGAAGAGGGCGGCCTCGATGCGGCGTTCCTCATCGTGTACGTCGGGCAGAACGCCAATCTCAACGCGGATGGGTTCGCCGCCGCGTATGCGTCCGCCATCGAGAAGTTCGAGGCGGTGAATCGGTTGGCGAAGGACTTGGCGCCTACGCGCGTCGGCCTCGCGCTCACGGCGGCCGATGCGCGTCGCATCTATGCGAGCGGCAAGAAGGTCGTATTCATCGGCATCGAGAACGGGTTCCCGATCGGCAGCGACATCACCAACGTCAAGAAGTTCTATGACTTGGGTGGGCGCTATATGTCGCTGGCGCACAATGGGCACAGCCAGCTCTCCGACTCCAACACCGGTGAGCGCGACAATGTGTGGCTGCACAACGGCCTCGCGCCGCTGGGTAAGCAGGTCGTCGCCGAGATGAACACGTGGGGCATCATGATCGACATCTCTCACCCGTCGAAGGCGTCGATGATGCAGACGGTAGCGCTGAGCAAGGCGCCGATCATCGCGTCGCACTCGGGCGTGCGGGCCATTTGTAACCACAGCCGCAACATGGACGACGAGCAGATCGACGCCATGAAGCCCAACGGCGGCGTGATCCAGCTGGTGGCGTTCAACAGCTATGTGAAGTGCAATCCGGAGAAGGACGCGATGCGGGCGTCGGCGCTGGCGGCGTTGCGGGCGGAGTATGGGATCACGGCGCCCCAGGGGCGTGGTGGTGGAGCGGGCGGTCGCGGCGGTGCAGCCGGCGGTCGTGGTGGCGCGGCCGCCGTGACGGCGCAGGACCAGATCGCGGCCCTCCCCGAGGCGCGCCGCAACGAGTACCTCGCCAAGCAGGAAGACATCGTCTCGCGTCGGTACCCGTCCGATCCCGTTGCCACGGTGAAGGACTTCGTCGATCACATCGACTACGTCGTGAAGCGCATCGGCATCGACCACGCCGGCATCAGCTCCGACTTCGACGGCGGTGGCGGCGTGGACGGCTGGCGCAGTGCGACCGAGACGTTCAACGTGACGCTCGAGATGGTGCGCCGTGGCTACACCGAGGAGCAGATCGCAAAGATCTGGTCGGGGAACCTGCTGCGCGTGATGGAGCAGGTGGAGCAGGTGGCGGCGGCGACGCCGAAGCGATAGGTGACGAAGCGGCTCAGCGCCGCACCGCGATGATCTCCGCCACCGTCGGCGTGATCATCCGCGTGTGCGGCCGCTGACTCGCCGCCGCGTAGGCTGCGATGGTCGCGCGGCCCTGCGTCTCGTCCATGTAGCCCGTGGCGATGAGCCGCTCCACGCCCACCTGCACGAACGTCGCGGGCCACTGCCACGTGTAATCCGCCGGTGTGATCACATCCACCATCGGCCGCACGCTGCGCACCTCGAAGCCGAGTTCATCGAGCCAGGCGGGGATCTCGCGGCCCACATCAGGATCCCCACCGGCGGCGCGCCAGCTCTTGACGACGATCGGCACGAGGTCGTCGATCTCCGCCACGCGCGGCAGGATGCTCCACGACTGATAATCCAGATACTCGTACAGCACGAGACTCGCGCCCGGGCGCAAGGCATCGCGCACTTTGACCAGCGCGGCGCGCGGATCCTTGAGGAACGCGAAGATCCAGCGTCCCCACGCAGCATCCGCGTGGCCCGGCGGCAGTGCATCCGTCTCGAGATCCAACTCGTGGCACTCGATGTTGCTGAGCCCCGCGTGCTCGGCGCGCGCTGCCAGCACATCGAGGAAACGGCGCGAGCGCTCCAGCGCCACGACCTTGCCAGTGGGTCCAGTGATCGCCGCGAGATCGAGTGAGGCGTACCCCGGTCCGGCACCGATATCGAGGATCGTCTGCCCCACCGTGAACCCTGCCGCGCGCCAACTCGCGAGGGTGCGCGGGGCCCACACGCGGTGCTGGAGACCGAGTCGGACGATCTCCTCGTCGTGGGTACCGAGGAGATAGTCGCGGTCGGGGGCGGTCATGGTGCGCGTTGCTGATCGATGATGCGCTTGTGCTGTCGTCCCAGCCACACCGCGAGTGCGAAGAACGCCGCCGCGAACGGCACGGTCACCCACGAGATGCCAGTGAGACTGAGGCCCAGCGCGACGAGTCCGGCATAGCCCCACGACGCGAGCTGATCGCCGCCACGGTACACGAAGGTCTCGATGAACGAACTGGCCTTGTACTTATCCTCGCGGCTCACCGCCGTGAAGAGGATCTTGCGCGACGGGTTGGTCATCACGAACTCGGTGCTGCGACGCGCCACGGAGAACACGATGAACGTGGCCAGCAGCGGCAACACGCCCGCGTTGCCCAAGCCCAGCGCGATGAAGCCGATGAGAGACACGAACGGCACCGCAGCGAGCGTCACCGCGAGCCCGAAGCGTTGGATGAGGCGCCCCGTGAGGAACAGTTGCCCGAACGCCGTGATGGACTGGGTGATGAACTCCATCTTGCCGAGCACCGCGGTGCGCGCTTCGCGATCCTCGTAGAACTGCCCGATGATGTCGGTCTGCGCGAAGTACAGCACGGTGGAGCCCAGCGTGTACAGCAAGATGAAGACGGCGATGCCCGACAAATACGGTGAGGCGAAGACATGCGTCATGCCGGAGAGTGCACCACCGCCGATGACCTCATCTTCGCGCTTCACTGCGCTGGTCGACCCCTCGCGCGGGAGCGTGGGGAACGCGGCGACGATCAGCAGCGCAACGCTCAGGAATCCCGCCGACACGAGGAGCAGATTGGCGACGCCCACCCGCTCGACGAAGAACGCCGTGAGACCAGAGCCCATCACCGAGCCCAGCGTGCCGCCGACCGCGATGAATCCGAACAGCCGCTTGGCTTGGCCCGCATCGAACGCGTCGGCCATCATGCCCCAGAACACCGAGACGATGAACAGGTTGTAGACGCTCGTCCAGATGAAGAACACGCGGCCCGTCATCACCTCATCCCATCCCAGCGTCCACGCCGCGTAGAACAGCAGCAGGTTGCTGACGAAGAAGCCGTACGTGATGGGGATGAACTTCTTGACCGGGAACTTGGAGACCAGCGACGCGTACAGCGGGTTCATCACCAACATCGTGCCCAACGTGCCGAGGAAGAGCCACGGCAGGTTGCGCGTGCCCGACGCGACGGCCATCTCGTCACGGATCGGGCGCAGGATGAAGAAGCTGGTCAGGATGCAAAAGAAATACACGGCCGCCCCGAGCATCGCATTGAGCTCTTCGGGGCGGACCTGCACCACGCGCTGCATCAGTCGATGCAGCGGGGTCGTGTGCGCGGTCGTCGTCATCAGCCGCGCGGGCGAGCGTGCCACGCCGCGAGCACTTCCTTCTCGCGGGCCTCAGCCAAGCCGGACCGGAGGGATGCCTTGCCGGCCTCGGTCGCTTGATCGTAATACTCCAACGTCGCCCGCACGGTCTCGGCGAACGGCCGGAACGTGAGTCCCTTGTCGAGTGCGCGCTGGATCGACCGCTGCGTGAAGCCGGCGCTGGCACCAACGGGAGGGATCCATACCGGCATGTCGGACCACTGACGCACGTTGTTGGCCTGCAAGAAGGGGTACTCGACCCACGTCAGCGTGATATCCGACGACAGCACGGCCCGAATGCCGCCGAGCATCTCGGCGATCGTGATCTTCGATCGCGGGCCAGTCACGTTGTACACACCGAACGTTTCGTTCTCGCAGCAGCGGATCGCGAACTCCGCCAAGTCGCGGGCGTCGATGTATTGCACAGGGTCCGTCGGCTGTCCTGGCGCGAGGACTTCGCCTCCTCGACGCAGGCGCGCTGGCCAGTACGTGAAGCGATCGCTCAAGTCACCGGGGCCGACGATGAGCCCCGGACGGATGACCGTCGTACGACCCGGGAAGGCCTGCTCGGCCTCCTTCTCGGAGAGCGCCTTGAGCGGGCCATACAGGCGGGCATTGGCGGTCTCATTGTCGGGCTCCGTCGTCGTGGCCGTCGCTGCTGTTTCGTCCGCACCCGGTGTGTCATTGGCCGCGTACACCGAGATCGTGCTGATGAACACGTACTGCTTGACGTTGCCCTTGAGCGCGGCGGCCGCTTCGCGCACCCAGCGCGGCAGTGTCGTGGGGTTGTCGATCACCACGTCCCACTGCTTGCCTTTGAGCGAGTTGTAATCGCCGGCCGCACGGTCGCCCTGCAGTTTGGCGACGTCAGGGAACAGCCCCGGATTGGTGCGGCCGCGGTTGAACAGCGTGACCGTGTGGCCACGCGCCTGGGCGTAGCGCACCTGCGCGGGTCCGATGAAGCCGGTACCGCCGAGGATGAGGATCTTGAGCGGCTTGGCGGCGCGCGTGACCTGCTGGAGCAGCACCGCGGACGGATCCGCGGCGAGCGGCGCGGCGGCGCTCGCCGTGGGCCACGGGAGGCCGACACCGAGGGCACCGCCGACCAGGGCGGAGGTCTTCAGGAAATCACGCCGATTGGCTGTCATCGTCAGGATCCGCTCAGGGCGAAGGGTCGAGATGCGAGGGGACGACGGCCCCAGAGCACAACGCAGTGCTCCAACGTACTGTTGGCGAGTGCCGTACGGATAGGAGGTCGAGCCTGCGGTCCACCATTCGTCCCGCCGGGCTGGCCATTCGCACACCCCTTGCCGCATTCTCCACGCCATGACGACTCGACGCGATTTCATCCGCACCGGTGCTGCCGCGAGCGGCGCCCTCCTTGCTGGGGTCCGGCCCGACCTCGCCGCGTTCGCCGCGGCGGAGCAACTGCCGCGCGTGGCCCCGCTCCGCATCCTGTTCTTGGGCGGCACCGGATTCCTCGGCCCGCACGGGGTGCGCTACGCGGTGGCGCGCGGCCACAAGGTGAGCATCTTCACCCGAGGGCAACGCCAAGCCGAGTTGCCCGATGGGATCGAGTACCTCACGGGCGACCGTAACGGTCAGCTTGACGCGCTCAAGGGCAAGACATGGGACGCGGTGATCGACAATTCGGCCACCGATCCCGAGTGGGTGCGGCAGACGACCGAGCTGCTCAAGGGCAATGTGGGGATGTACTCGTTCACATCGTCGACGGGGGTGTACTTCCCGATGCGGCTGGCGGGCATCGACGAGACGACGCCGGTGTGGCTCTCGATGAAGAAGCCCAACGCCAACGAGTATGGCGTGAACAAGGCCAACTGTGAGCAACTGGTCACCGATGCCTTCGAGGAGAAGGGGCTGTGCCTCCGTCCGCACTACATCGTGGGCCCGGGCGACACGACCGACCGCTTCCCGCACTGGCCGCAGCGCTTGGCGCGCGGTGGCGAGACGATGGCGCCGGGCAAGCGCACCGATCCGGTGCAGATGATCGACGTGCGCGACCTCACGGAGTTCAACATCCATCAGCTGGAGAAGGGGCAGGGCGGCACGTACATCATGTCGGGCCCCACGACGGAGCAGTGCACGCAGGAGCGTTTCCTGCGCGAGGCGATGGCGGCGATCAACTCGACGTCGCAGCTGGTGTGGGTGGACGACTACGCGTTCTTGCAGGCGAACCGCGTGTCGTTCCAAGTGCCGTGGATGCTGCCCGTGGGCGGCAATGCCGGCACGTCGCTCGCCAAGTACGACAAGGCCATGGCCGCCGGCCTCACGCATCGCTCCATCGGCGACACCGTGCGCGACACCCTCGCCTGGTGGCCGACGCGTGAGCCGGAGACGCGTCGCACCACGCCCCCGCGCTTTTCGTGGACGGCGGAGCGTGAAGCGGAGATCCTCGCGGCGTGGAAGGCGCGGCGGTGAGCTGGGCCGGCGCGTGAACGGCAACTGCAACTGAGTGAACGCTGAAACGCGCAGAGAGACGCTGAAAACGCTGTTCAACTGCTGGGGGAACTTATCGGTTGATGAGTTCCCCTTGTTGTTGCTGTTTCAGCGTCTTTCTGCGTCTCTCAGCGTTCTCAGCGTTAACTCAGTTCACGGCTCTAACCTTGCCACCCAACGAAGCCCGCCGCACCTTTGAGGGCATGACGAGACTTTGGGTGGTGGGGTTGTTCGCGCTGGCCGCGTGCAGCGATAGTCCGGGGAGCACCACGCGGCTCTCCACGGTGGGGAACTTGACGTTGTCGCCCGGGAACATCCGGCTGACGAGTGGCGCCACACAGGACGTGGTATGCACGGCGCGCGATGGGGCGGGCAATCCCACGGATCTGCCCAACATCACCTGGTTGGTCGCCGACGCACGGATCGCGCTGGTGGACGACCATCCGTCAGGGGAGCTCGGCCGGCGCCGGATCTTGGGGACGGGGCTCGGCAACGCGGTGGTCCGCTGCCGGTTCGGGGGGATCACGGCGTCGTCGGTGATCAACACCGTGCCGTTCGACGTCACGGTGACTCCGGCGCTGGGGGCGCTCACCGTGGGAGCGACGCCCACCGTCACGGCCACCGTCGCGACGCCCGCTGGCGAGGCCGTCCCGCTCCTGTCGCCGCTCCGCATCGAGTGGTTCTCCAGTGCGGCCACGGTGGTCCAGGCGCAGCTCGGGACCACACCCGGCACGGCCGTCCTGCGGGCCCTCGCGCCCGGCACGGCGACCATCACGGCCCAGGTCCGCGGGTTCGCCGACTACGGAATCTTGGGGACGGCGACGATAGTTGTAACAGTCCTGCCGCCGTCGTAGAACATCGGCCCTTCGCGGTCGCAAAGGTGGGGGACGCGGTATAGATTTCCCCTACCCGGATGGGCAGGGCGCCTTCACGGCGAAGGACGCCCCCCTCCGATGGCAACGACAGAGCGCGGCGCGCACCGCGCGGGAGCAGTGTAGCACATGACCACGCCTGGTTCGACGGCCGAAGGCCACCTCGACATCACTGACTCGCGGACGGGGAAGCAGTACAAGCTCCCCATCACTGACGGGACGATCCGCTCCGCCGATCTCAAGCAGATCGTGACGGGCCCCGATGACTTCGGCATCATGGGGTACGACCCGGCGTTCATGAACACCGCCTCATGCCGCTCGGCGATCACGTTCATCGACGGCGACAAGGGCATCCTCCGCTATCGGGGCTATCCCATCGAGCAGTTGGCCGAGCGGGCGAGCTTCTTGGAGGTCGCGTATCTGCTGCGGCACGGGGAGCTTCCGCCGCAGAAGGAATACGACGCGTTCGTGCACGACATCACGTACCACACGTACGTCCACGAGAACATCAAGCGGTTCCTGGAAGGGTTCCGCTACGATGCGCATCCGATGTCGATGCTGTGCGCGGGTGTCGCGGCGCTCTCGTCGTTCTATCCGGAAGCCAAGGACATCCACGACCCGGTCCAGCGCGACATTTCGGCCATCCGGTTGCTCGCCAAGGTCCCGACGATCGCCGCGTTCGCGTATCGCCATGTGAAGGGATTGCCGTACGTGTACCCCGACAACGACCTCTCGTACTCCGAGAACTTCTTGTCGATGATCGCGCGGATGACGGAGCCCAAGTACGAGGCACACCCGATCTTCGCCAAGGCGATCGAGGTGTTGTTCATCCTCCACGCCGACCACGAGCAGAACTGCTCGACCAACGCGGTACGCGCCGTCGGCTCGTCGCATGTCGACCCGTTCTCGGCCGTCGCCGCAGGCATCGCGGCGCTCTACGGCCCGCTGCATGGTGGCGCCAACGAGGCCGTGCTGCGCATGATCAAGCAGATCGGCGACGTGAAGAATGTCGACGGCTTCATCAAAGAAGTGAAGGACGGCAAGGGCTCGCGCTTGATGGGCTTCGGCCACCGCGTGTACAAGAGCTACGACCCGCGCGCCAAGATCGTGAAGAAGCTCGCGTACGAAGTGTTGGAAGTCGCCGGCATGGACAAGGATCTCGAGATCGCGCTCGAGCTGGAGCGTCGCGCGTTGGAGGATCCCTACTTCATCGAGCGGAAGCTGTACCCGAACGTGGACTTCTACACCGGGCTCATCTACCGTGCGATGAAGTTCCCCACCGACTACTTCACGGTGCTGTTCGCGATCCCGCGCGTGGCCGGCTGGGTGGCGCAGTGGGAGGAGATGCTGCTCGACAAGGAGCAGAAGATCGCTCGTCCGCGGCAGATCTACACCGGCTACGACGAGCGGCCGTACGTGCATCAGCTCGATCGCAGCAAGACGTTCGGCAAGCCCTAGTCCCCGGAGTGTCCTTCGCGGCCCCAGCGCTCGGCGCTGGGGGCCGCGTCGTTTTTTCCGGCCCAGGCGCCCGAACACGGGCCGAAATGCCGAGGGCAAGCGGTCTGACGGTCCGCGACGTAACGTAGGGCACGGCGGCACGCCAACGGGCGCGCACCGCCGTTCCCCCCACGCCCGGTTCGGAGCAGGAGGCAGGATGCCTAGTCGCATGCAGCTGCGGTGGTCCCCGATGGTCCTCTCAGTGGCACTCATCGCCGTGCTCGCCCCGCTCGCCGGTGCGCAGCAGAAGAACGACGAGGAGTACACGCGCAAGATCAAGGAGTATCTCCAAGATCCGCGCATCACGACTGAACTCGTGGACCATCTCCCGGCGTCGTCCACCGTGCCGACCCCGCTCAAGTTCAACGGGCGGGTGGTGGGCATGCCGGGCGAGCTCACCTACGCCACGCAGATCCACAAGTATCTCAAGGCCATCGCTGACGCCTCACCGCGCGCGCGCTACTACACGATCGGCAAGACCGAGGAAGGCCGCGACATCGTGATGCTCGCGATCGCCGACGAAGCGACGCTGCGCAATCTCGACGCCAACAAGCGCAACATCGACTTGCTGGGCGACCCGCGAAAGATCACCGACGCGCGGGCCAAGGAGCTGCTCAAGACGACCAAGCCGCTGTACTGGCTCACGAGCGGCATGCACTCGACGGAGAACGGCGGCCCCGAGATGTTGATGGAGCTGGCCTACCGCTTGGTGGTGCAGGAGTCCGACTTCATCAAGACCATTCGCAGTAACGTCATCACGCTCATCACGCCGGTCATCGAAGTGGACGGGCGCGAGAAGCAGGTGGATACGTACTACTACAACAAGACCCGCGCGCAGGGCGATGCGCGGCTCAACCTGATGTACTGGGGCAAGTACGTCGCGCACGACAACAACCGCGACGGCATGGGCCAGTACCTCAAGCTCACGCAGGCCGTGAACACCACGTGGCTCGACTGGAAGCCACAGGTGCTGCACGACCTCCACGAGTCGGCCACGTACTTCTACTCATCGACGGGCACGGGCCCGTACAACGAAGCGATCGACGCGATCACGGTGGACGAGTGGTGGACGTTCGCCAAGCACGACGTGGGTCAGCTGACCCGTCGCGGCGTCCCGGGCGCGTGGACGTACGGATTCTACGACGGCTGGACGCCCAACTACATGTTCTTCGTGGCCCACGTACACAACGCCACGGGACGGTTCTACGAGGTCCAGTCGTACGGCCCCGACAACTATGTGGTCAATGCCAATCAGAGCCGCGAGTGGTACCGGCCCAACCCGGCGCTCGACCGCATCAACTGGGGCCCGCGCAACAACACCAACATCCAGCAGTCGGGAGTGCTGTTCTCGTTGCACCACTTCGCGACCAACCGCGAGCACTACCTTGAGAACTTCTATCTCAAGAACAAGCGCGCGATCGCCAAGGGCACCGACGGGACCAGCCATGCGTGGGTGATCCCCGCCGATCAGCACGCGCGGCAGAACACCGCCGAGGCCGTGAACGACATGCGCGTGCAGGGCTTGGAGTTCCACCGCGCGACGGCCGCTGGTCGCTTCGGCGGCGTGGACGTGAAGGTCGGCGACTACATCGTGCGCGGCGACCAGCCGTACCGCACGATCGGCGACATGTACTTCTCGTATCAGGCGTACTCCCCGTCCAACCCGTCGCCGTACGACGACACCGGCTGGACGTTCCAACTCATGCGCAACATCACCATCCGTGAGGTCAACGATAAGGCGATCCTCGCGTTGGCGATGACACCGGTGACAGCGCCCGTGAAGGCCCCCGCGGGCATCGAAGGCAACGGCAATGTCGTCATCGTCGCGGCCAACACCGACAACGCCCTCGTGTCGCTCCGCTGGAAGCACAAGGACGTGAAGATGGTGGCGGCGCGTGCATCATTCAGCGCGGGCGGACGCCAGTTCGCGGCGGGCTCGTTCATCATCACGGGCGCTGATCGCGCGGCGCTCAACGCGTCGCTAACGTCACTTGGCTTGCAGGGTGTGGCCGTCGCGGCCGCCCCCACGGTCGCCACGCACGATCTCGATGTGCCGCGTATCGGCTATCTCCACAGCTGGACGCGCACGCAGGACGAGGGGTGGGTGCGCGCGGCGCTCGATCACTACGGCGTGCCGTACGACTACTTCGCTGACAAGAAGATCAAGGATATGGCCGACCTTCGGTCGCGCTATGATGTGATCATCTACCCGCACGTCGGTGGGAACGCCCAGGCGCTGATCAACGGCGTCGCGATGTCGGGCAACACGCCGCTCCCGTACAAGAAGACGGACAAGACGCCGAACCTCGGGGCGCAGGACTCCGACGACGACATTCGCGGCGGCATGGGCATCGAAGGTCTGATGAACCTGTACAAGTTCGTGCAGGCCGGTGGACTGCTCATCACCGAAGGCGCCAACGCGACGCTGTTCCCGGAGTTCAATCTCACGCCGGGCATCACGGTGGAGTCGCCGACGGGATTGTTCGCGCGCGGCTCGGTCTATCGCGGCGTGATCGCTGATGTGACCAGCCCGCTGGTGTACGGCTATGTCGGTGGGCAGATCCCCGTGTACTTCAGCCAGAGCCCGGTGATGAGCACGGGTGGCGGCGGCGGCGGACGTGGTGGGAACAACCCGTTGCAACAGAACATCTCGCCGATGGCGACGAATCTGAAGCCGCGTCTCTCCCCGTGGGAGCTGCCGACAGGTCGCGTTGGTGCGACAGCGGCTGACAATGGCGCCGCTGCTGGTGCTGGCGCTGCTGCTGGTGGTGGCCGCGGTGGTGCCGGTGGCGGCGGGCGCGGCGGCTTCGGCGGCTTCGTCGGTGGTCCCGCGAGCGTGCGCACGGTGCTCCGCTTCCCGAACAACACCGACGACATGCTGCTCTCCGGCACGCTCGCCGGTGGCGAAGCCCTCGCCGGTCGCGCCCAACTCATCGACGCGAAGGTCGGCGAAGGTCACGTCGTGATGTTCGCCATCCGCCCATTCTGGCGGTGGCAGACGCAGGGGACGTACTCACTAGGATTTAACGCTCTCTTGCACTGGAATGATTTGGACGCGAGGTAGCACGAGAGGCACGAGAGGCACGAGAAGCACGAGAAGC
>JBEIVF010000116.1:0-6493 GCA_040374005.1 Gemmatimonadaceae bacterium
CCTTCAACCACTCGGCCACCGCTCCCTCGGGACGACGCGGTGTGTCCGCGCCGCCCCGGGGAGGGAAAATACACGGTCGTCAGCTTAGTTGCTGGAGACGCGCCGCTTGGCCTCTTCTTCCTTCCGCATCCGGTCGACTTCCTTGATGGCTTCCTGCAATTCCTTGTCGATGCCCTTCAGGATGTCCATCGGGGAGTTCTTGACCCAGACGTCGGGCTCGACGCCGTAGTTCTCGAGGTTGATGCCGTAGTTGTTGGGCTTGGTCGGATCGTAGGTGACGACCAGGGAGCCAGGCGTACGGATGGACCCCCCATGGAGCAGCGAGTAGCTGCCCGTGGCGATCACGGCGGCGGCGGTCGGGTGTCCGACCACGCGGCCGAGTCCGAGATCCTTGAACGCCTGCGGCGTGACTTCGGAATCGGAGCCCGAGCGCTGGTTGATCATCATGACCTTCGGGCCGGCGATGAGCTGCCGCGGACGGCGGCCCCACATGGGCGAGCCGTTGCGGTTGTTCCAGAACTCGTACGGGCGGCGCTCCAGGATGTCGATCAGTCCTTGGTCGATGTTGCCCCCGCCGTTGAAGCGGATGTCGACGATGATGCCCTTGGCGTTCGAGTATTGATCGATCTCGCGCTGGAAGCGCTCGAGCGACGGCTGGTCCATCGACCGAATGTGCACGTAGGCGACTTCGCCGTTCGTCGCCTTCGTCACTTGTTCACGATTCGTCGCGACGAACTCCTCGTACTTGATGTTGCCGAGGTTGGTGACGGCCGCGATGCGCACCGTGCGCGCATTCTCGCCCGTCGCGGACTTCGCGACGCGCACGGGGATGTAGGTGTTGAGCGTGGTGCTCAGCAGCTTCCAGTAGTTGTCGCCGTCCTTGATGTCCTGGCCGTCGATGGCCAGGACGTAATCGCCCTTGCTGAGGCCGAGCCATTCCTTGTCGGCCGGGCCGTCGCGATACACGTGGGAGATCCGATAGCGGCCGTTCGCCGGCTCGAGTTCGAATCCGAGATACCGTGTGGCATACACGGATGGCATCGACCGCGTGGCGGGGCCGCTGACACCGGTGTGCGAGGCATTGAGCTCACCGATCATCTCATTGGCGAGATCATGCACGTCCTCGTTGGTCCCGACGTGGCTGAGCAGCGGGGCATACTTGCGCTTCATCGCATCCCAGTCGGTGCCGTGCATCTTGGGGTCGTAGAAGCGGTACTTCATGACGCGCCACGACTCGTTGAAGACCTGCGTCCACTCATCGCGCCGGTTGACGCGCACGGGGAAGCTGAAGTTGACGCGCTCCACGCGCGTGGGCGTGGCGATGGCGAGGCGATGTACTTCGGCCGTACCGATGGCGTTGGCATCGTTACCGCCCGCCGCGGGCGCCGTGCGGCGGAAGAACACGTACCGACGGTCGCCCGACGGCGTGATCCCCGGGAAGGCACCGGCGGCGATCCGCCGCCCGTTCTGGCCATCGATGCCGATGGCGTGGAGACCCGCGTCCCCTTCGGCCGCAGGCGCCGCACCCGCGCCGCCGCGTCCGCCACCCCCCCCACCCGACCCGCCGCCACCGACCGTGTAGAACACCGTCTTGCCATCACGCGACAGGAACGGACTGCCGGCACCGGCCGCGCCGCTGGTCAGGGCGATCGCCCGCTTGGCGATGCCGTCGACATCCACGCGGATCGTCAGTGGCGTATCGGACGCGGGCGTCGCGCCGGCGCCTTGCCCACCACGCCCACCGCCCGCCGCCGCGGCTTCGCGCGCCTTGCGCTCGCGCACGAGCGGATCGTCCGCGTCTTCGGTGATCTTGGCGAGCGACACCACGTACACCTGACCCGTGCCCGTGCGGTTCGACGTGAACACGACGTGCAGCCCATCGGGGGTCAACAACGGATTGCCGTCGGTGAACGGGTCGTTGGTCACATTGATCTCGCGCTTCGTCGCGGTCTCGTACAGGTACACGTCGGCGTTGTTGTCGTCGTCACGGCGCGAGTAGACGAGCCACCGACCGTCGGCCGAGTACTCACTGAGTGCGTAGCCGCCCGCTTGGTTGAACGCGAGCTCGCGGACCTGGTTCGACGTCATGTCGATCTCCATGATCCGGTTGTTGCCCGTGAACGCCAGCTTCTGGCTGTTCGGCGACCAGGTGAGGTTGGTCTTCTCAGACTCGTGCGTGGTCATCTTGCGCTTGGTGCCGGACGCGCGGTCCATCACCCAGATCTCTTCTTCACCCGACTCGTCGGAGACGAAGGCCAGCTTGCGGCCATCGGGAGACCACAGGGGGAGCTTGTCGCGCCATGCCGAGTTGGTCACCTGCGTCATCTCGCCCACGCCGGCCTCGGACGGGACGATCATGATCTCGCCGTGCGCATCGACGGCGATGTAGTCGCCCGTCGGCGATGGCGCGAAGCCGTCGGCGCGGTTGGTCGCGGTCATGACCATCATGTCCGTTTCCTTCGCGTCGGTGGCGAGGCGGATGGAGAGCTTGCGCGGCTGACCGGCGGGCACATCGAGCGTCCACAGCTCGAAGTTGTTCTCGTAGATCATGCGCTTGCCATCGGGCGAGATCGCCGGGAACTGCACCCCATCGTCGCGGTGCCGCGTCACCTGCTCGGCCGGCCCGCCCGTGGCGGCGATGCGCCAGATGTTGAAGAAGCCGTCGCGCTCCGAGGCGTAGTAGATCTTGCCGTCGGCGCCCCACATCGGATGCACATCGTGCACGGCCTTGCGGTGCTCCTGCATCACCGTGTCGGTCAGCTCACGGATCTCGCCCGTCCGCAGGTCCTGGACCGCGATGTCCGAGTTCGCGTTGCCGCGGTAGCCCTTGCGCCAGTAGCTGGGGAGCGAGCGGTTGAACGCGATGAGCGTGGCGTCCTGCTTCATCATCCCGGTGCGCGCCATGTCCATCGGCATCGGCCGCGGGATGGTCCCGTCGAGGGCGACGCGGTACAACGGCGACCCCCAGGCGCTCTGCCCACGGGCGGACGACATGATCACCTCGCGTCCATCGGGCGTCCAGGCGACCGCTTGGTCGGCGCCGGACCACCACGTCAGCTGCTTGGGCTCACCGCCGGCGACCGCGACGACGTACACATCGTCGTTCCCGAGACGATTGCTGGTGAAGGCGATCAAGCGGCCATCGGGCGAGAAGCGCGGCATGTAGTCCCGCGCGACGTGGGCGGTCAGGCGGCGTGGGTCGCTGCCGTCGGCCTTGGCCACCCAGATGTCATCGTGGTAGGTGAACGCGATCGTGCCGTCGTTGGCCACGTGCGCATAGCGGACGAACTTGGCCGGTTCGGGCTGTTGGGCCGGGAGCGCGGCCGCGCCGAGCAGTCCGAGGCCGAGCGCGAAGCGCCACCGAGCGGGGAGGGAGCGGGACATCATTCGAGTCCTAGGTGAGGAGGAAAGGGTCGAACATATGTTGCGGTCGTGGGCGGCCTCCCACAAGCGGGCGCCCGCGGGTCCGAGACTGGGCCGTTCTCGGCCGGGCGCTGGTCCTGCCACTCCGGCGTCCGCGGCGGCCGCCGGAGCCTCCCGGGGACCACCGGACGCTGTGGGCCCTACGCACCGTTGCTGGGGGACGTTCAGCGGCCAGGCGCTTGCCTTGGCCACCCCAGTGTGCCAACATCTACCCGGGGTGGCGCGTAGGAACGCGTTGAGGGGTGGATAGTTCGCCCTCTGCTGGTGTGAGCCCCGCCCGCCGCGCACGTGCGGCGGGGGATCCCTTTCAGTTGGAGACCCGAGGAATGATCAGACGGGAGTCCCGTGCGCCGTCGGCGCGAACCCTGCATCGTGTGCTGATGCTGTCCGTGCTCAGCGCGTCGGCCGTGGGGGCGCAGCTCCTGCCGCACACGCCCGGCGCGGCCACGCAGCCAGCGAGCAACCGCGCCAATTGGGCGTTGGCGAATCGCTGGAGCACGCAGGCGATGCAGCAGATGACCTACAGCACGTCAGCCCAGGCGCGCTTCGTAGAGGAATCCGACTCGGCGTTCTACAGCTGGCGCGACAAGTCGGGGACGACGTGGTATCTGGCCACGCCTCAGCGGGGCAAGCAGCCCCTGTTCGATCACGTCAAGATGGCGGCGCAGCTCTCGGAGCTGCATCGCCGCGCGTATGATGCGTACGCGCTGCCCATCACGACGGTGAACTTCACCAAGGACCACAAGAACATCCGGTTCGCGGTGGACTCGACGCGATACAACTACAACTTGCCGTCCGAGAAGCTGACGGTGCACAAGTCGCCGTGGCGTGCCAACCGCGACTCCATTCCGGATGACGAAGAGCGTCAGGCGGGTGGGGCTGGCGGCGGTGGTCGTGGGGGCGGTGGTGGTGGCGGCGGCCAGTTCGGTGGTGGCGGCGCCGCGCCCGACTTCCGCACCTTCTCGCCCGACAGCACGGCGTTCGTGTTCGCCCGCGAGCACAACCTGTACTTCGTCGAAGTCGCGAAGGGTGACACGGTCCAGCTGACCCGCGATGGTGAGCGGAACTACAGCTTCGGCTTCCGCGACACCGCGCAGACCCAGCAGCAGGACACGACCGAGGAGGGCGGCGGTCGCGGCGGTGCGGGCCAGCAGGGGGGCAACGCGCGCGATCCGCGCGTTCGCGCCAACGTGACGTGGTCCAAGGATTCCAAGGTCTTCTACACGCAGCGCACCGACCAGCGGAAGGTGAAGGAGTTGTACTTGGTCAACGTGCTGGCCGAACCGCGCCCGACGCTCGTCTCGTATCGCTACGCGATGCCGGGTGAGGAGGATGTGGGCACCCAGGAGATGTGGTTCTACGTGCGTGGCGAAGCGGCGGCCAAGAAGGCCCCGTTCGATAAGTGGAAGGATCAGCGCTTGCAGGCGCCGCACTGGCCGGTGGACAACAGCTCACGGATGCGCTTCACGCGTCGCGATCGGTTGCAGCGCAATGCTGAGCTGGTCGAGTACGATCCGTTCGCCAACACCACGAAGGTCCTCGTGACGGAGAGCGTGGAGGGCTCGTTCCTCGAGCTCGGCCAGCCGCGGTACATCAAGACCGGTGGCGACTTCATCTGGCAGTCGGAGCGCTCGGGATGGCAGCATCTGTACCTGTACAGCCACGATGGACAGCTCAAGCGTCCGCTCACGTCGGGCAACTGGCGTGTGATGGACATCGCGCAAGTCGACTCGGTGAAGGGCGTGGTGTACTTCAACGGGGTCGGCCGCGTCGCGGACGAGAACCCGTACAACAACCACGTGTATAAGGTCAACCTCGACGGGACGGGCTTCGCCGAGATCACGCCGGGACCGTACACCCACGCCATGACGTTGTCACCCACCAAGCGCTACTTGATCGACAGCTATTCGCGTGTCGACACGGTGCCGCAGGTGGTGATGCGGGATGCCGCGACGGGTCGCGTGGTGCAGGCGTTGCACAGCGCCGACCTCTCGCGCATGTACGAGATGGGTTGGCAGATGCCGGCCACCTTCCAGACGAAGGCGGCGGACGGGGTGACGGACATCTACGGCAACATGTGGAAGCCGTTCGATTTCGATTCCACGAAGAAGTACCCCATCATCGCCTATGTCTATCCGGGTCCGCAGACGGAATCCGTGACGGGTGGCTTCACGGCGGGTGGTGTGCCGCAGCAGCTCGCGCAGCTCGGCTTCATCGTCATCCAGATCGGCAACCGCGGCGGCAACCCGGCGCGCTCCAACGCGTACCATAGCTACGGGTACTACAACCTCCGTGACTATGCGTTGGCCGACAAGAAGACCGGCATCGAGCAGCTCGCCGCGCGGCATCAGTTCATCGACATCGACCGCGTGGGCATCTACGGCCACTCGGGTGGTGGCTTCTTGACCGGTGCGGCGCTGTTGCTCCCGCCGTACAATGAGTTCTTCAAGGTGGGTGTGTCGTCAGCGGGTAACCACGACAACAACATCTACAACGCGAACTGGTCTGAGCAGCACCATGGCCTGCGCGAAGTGCTGGCCGACACGACGGCCCGAGTGGGGGCGGCGGGTGCCGCGGGCCGTGGCGGCGCTGCGGGCCAGGGTGGCCGTGGCAACGTCGGCGGCGGTCGCGGCGGCGTGGGCACGCAGACGCAGACGCAGACGCGGAGCCAGGTCCTCGAGGGCCGGTCGCAGCAGTTCCAGATCCGCGTCCCCACCAACCACGAGCTCGCGGCGAACCTGAAGGGCAAGCTGCTCCTCGTGCACGGTGACATGGACAACAACGTGCACCCGGGTGGGACGATCCGCCTCGTCAACGCGCTGATCCAGCAGAACAAGCGCTTCGACATGATGATCCTCCCGGGCCGCGCACACGGTTTCGCGGAATACCAGCCGTACTTCAATCAGATGACGATGGAGTACTTCGCGACGCACCTGTTGGGCGACTACTACCAGTCGTCGGCGGACATGAACGCGAAGCGGTAGTCGCAGTAGCACGAGAAGCACGAGTGGCACGAAGCCCCCTGGACGCGCTAGCGTCCAGGGGGCTTCAACTTGTAGTAGGACTCTCG
>JBEIVF010000127.1:0-6124 GCA_040374005.1 Gemmatimonadaceae bacterium
AAGCACGAGAAGCACGTGAAGCACGTGACCGCCCCCCCGTGCTTCTCGTGCCACTCGTGCGCCTAGAATATCGAAAGCTTGATGTACTTCCGCGGGTTGCTCTTGAAGTCCACCGTCAGCGTGTCGATCCGCCGGACCAGCGTGACCACTTCGTCGTAGAGGGCGCGATCGTTGAGCAGGAGCGCGGCGGACCCCGTGCCGCTCTCCAGCTTGGCGAGGATCCCGTTGAGGCGCGTGCTGGTGGAGCGGAGGTCGTCCGCCAACTGCGCCGTGTTGGCCGCCGCGCCGCGGAAGCTCTTGAGCGTCGAGTCGATCGCGGCGGAATCCACGGCTGACGCCGCGCGCCGGATCATCTGTTGCGTCTCCGTCAGCTGGGCCGACTGGATCTGTACCACCTGGTCGAGCGAGGTCAAGACGTCATTGGCCGTCTGGATGGTCGTGCGGATCTCCCTGAAGCCGTTCTGCTCCGCGAACTGGGAGTTCATGGCCTTCGTGAGTTGCTGCAGGTTGCGCCCCACGGAGTCCACGCGGGCGAGCACATCCCCCAACTGCGCGCCGCTCTCGTCGGACGAGATCGTGTCCCCTTCCGCCTGCATCGCGCTCGTGGAGCCGTCGGCCCGGAGCGCGATCATCATGTCGCCGAAGATGCCGTTGGGCACGATCTGCGCGCGTGTCCCCTTGGGGACCTGCTGTGAGTTGTAGATGCGCATCGTGGTGACGAGTCCGCCATTGGGCAGCAGGTTCACCTTGTCCACGAAGCCCACGTTGACGCCCGAGAAGAGCACCGGCTGTCCTTGCTTGAGGCCGGCGCCCCACGCGAAGCGGGCATAGAGTGGGTACCCACTCGATAAGCCACCACGGGCCAGCCAGAGCATCGACATCACGAGCACCGCGATGGCGGCGAGCGTGAAGAGGCCGACGAGCGCTTCGTCGCGACGTTTCATCATTGGAGATATGGAGCGAGGAGCATGGCCGTGAGCGAATCCAGGACGAGGATCGCCACTGAGGTCACGACCACGGCTTGCGCCGTGGACCGACCGACACCTTCCGCCCCGGTCTCGGTGCGATACCCCTCGTACGAACAGAGGAGGGCGATCGCGAAACCGAACATCGTGGCTTTGATCAAACTGTACACTAACTGGAAGTCCGCATAGCCCAGACGCAGGCCTTCCAAGAACTGCGCCAAGGTCACGTCGGTCGCGAGCACCGACGTCGCCAACCCCGACACGACACCGACGACGTTCGCGAAGATCACGAGGAGCGGGAACATCAGCGTGGCCGCGATGAGCCGCGGCACCACGAGATACGCGAGCGGATCGTACGAGAGCGTCTCGAGCGCGTCGATCTGCTCCGTGACGCGCATCGTCCCGATCTCGGCCGTCATCCGGGCGCCCACGCGCCCGGTGAGCACCAGCCCCGTGATGAGCGGGCCGAGCTCGAGCACGATCATCTGGCGCACCGACCAGCCGACGATCGACAGCTGGATGCCCTGGAAGAGCTGGTAACGCACCTGCAGCGCGATCACGCCGCCGATGAAGGCCGCGACGATCGCGGTCATCGGGAGTGAGCCGACGCCGATCGCCCGCATCTGGGCCAACACCAAGGGCCGCCACGTGGCCCCTTCGCGGAACAGCGCGCGGATCGTGTCCTTCAAGAAGAGCACGCGGCCACCCACGCCACCCAAGACCGAGGCCCCGAGCAGGGCGGCCGGTCGCAGGATCTCCAGCCCGGCCTGCAGGAGGACGGGGAACTCCGACGTCTCTCGGAGGGACGGGCCGCTCATGTGCGGACGCGCGTCATGAGCCAGACCCCCGTGAGCCCGAAGACCAGGCTGGGGATCCATGCCGCGAGCTCGGGATTCACGATCCCTTGCTTGCCGACGGCTTTGGTGAGTTGCACGAGCATCAAGAACAATACTGTGGTGGCGAGCGCGATCCCGATCCCGTACGCCGCGCCGCCGCGCTGGTTGCTCGTCGCCAGCGGCGCCGCGAACAGGAAGATGATCAGGCAGGTCACGGGAATGGCCACGCGGAGCATCCGATCCACCCGCTGGGCTTTCACGTTCACCCCTGAGCGCTCCATCGCGGCGATGAACCGGTCCAGGTCGCCCCGGCGCATCTCTTCGGGGGCCTTGGGGTTCTGCAAGAGGTCACGCGGCCGCTCGGTCATCGTGCGGTCGAGCATCAGGCCGAAATTGACGCTGTGCACCGTCGAATCATCCACCACCACGTGCACCGTCCCGTCGCGCAACGCCCACCCTTGGCGCGCGCGCCACTGGGCGCTCTTGGCCAGGGTGACGACCGTGGGGAACTCCGGCCCAGTGCCCCGGCGCTCGATCTCGAGGTTCCCCAGCGTGCCCGAGTCGGCATTGGCGGAGGTGATCTTGTACACCCGACCGCCCTCCGCCGCATAGGCGAAGTTGTACCGCTGGTTCAGCCCCCGCGCTTCCTTCTCTCCGAGGATCTCGTTGCGGCGCGTGTTGCCCAGCGGCACCAACTCCCCGACCACCAGGCCGATCCCGGTCGCGAACAGGGATCCGAGTGCCAAGGGGAAGATCAACCGGTAGAACGAGATGCCCGACGCCTTCGCGGCCGTCACCTCGGAATGCTTGGTCAGCGAGTTGATGGTGAACACCGTGGCGAACAACACCGCCGCCGGGAGCACCATGAACAGCGATTCCGGGATGAAGTACAGGTAGCTGAGCGCCAGCTGGTCCACCGGGATCTGGCGGGCCAAGTACTTGTCCGCGTTGTCGGTGAGGTCGATGATCACCACCAACAACGGGAAGCCCAGCGCCGTGGCCGCGAATGTGCGCAAGAAGTCGCCGAGGATATAGCGATCGAGGGGCCCGAGGAAGCCGCGCATCAGGCCCGCCTCCGCCAGCGAGCGGGGATGAACCGCTCCCACCGCTCGCTCAGGTCACCACCGCGCGCGGTCGCGCCCGCGCGCCCCATGCGCCAGGCCAAAATCACGGCCACGAGACCGATGAGCACATTGGTGGCCCACATGGCGATCGCGGGTGGCACCTTCCCCGAGTCGCCCAACGGCTCACCCGCGATGAGTCCCACGTAGTACAGCCCGAACACGCCGAGACTCACGCCGATCGTGAGCCCCACGCCGCCGCGAGGGAACCGGAGCGCGATCGGCGGCCCGAGGAGGGCGAAGATCAGACAGGCGAACGAGATCGCGAACTTCTTGTGGATCTCCACCGCGTACTCCAACATGCGCAGCTCAGCGCGTTCGAGTTCGAGGGCGATCGTCTTCGCCTCCACCGACTGGACCACCGTCCCCGGCGGCAGCGGCTTCGCGGTCGGCGGCGCTTGGGCCTGGACCGTGCGGACCGGGGTCAGGCCCGCGAGGAAGGCGCAATACCACGCGCCGAGCCGACTCGCGCCCGCCCGTGCGCCGGCCGGCGCGGCGCTGGGGTCGACGGCGTGCAGGCGTGTCACCGCGCTATCTCGCTTCGCGGCTTCTGCATCCACCACCGCTTGGAGCTCGCAGATCGACATCTCGCGGTCCCCTTTGTACCCCTCCTCATTGCCCACCGAGAGCGTGTTCGCGATGTCGGCCACGCGCAGGATGTCCTGGCGGAAGAACGTGCGTTGGTACCGGGTCGGCGCGGTGGGCGACGTCTCTTGGACGTAGCCGTCGTACAGCGTGAGTAGGAGATCACGCCCGTTCGCTGCGAAGGCGAGATCGCCGCTGTCGGCGAGGATCGTCCGGCGCACGTTGGCGTTGTTCGTCACATCGTAGATCGTGACCTCGTGCATGCGATTGATGCTCGACTCCAAGCGCGACATGCGGAGATACAGTTGTCCCCCCACGACCTCGTTGATCACTTGTTCCCGCAGCGCCAGCGTGGGCTTCTTCTGGGAGATGGACGACGTCAGCTTGTTCAACCGCAGATTGGTCCGCGGCAGGAGCTGGTCGTTGAAGAGGATCATGCCGATGGTGAAGGCCAGCCCCATGGCCAGCACGGGCCGCAGGAGCTGACGCGCCCCGATCCCGCTGGCCATCAGTGCCGTGATCTCGCTGTCGGCCGCCAACCGACTGAACGCGTACAGGGTCGCGATCAGCACGGCCATCGGGAGCGTCATCGCGACGGTGAACGGGATCGACAACGCGAAGAACTCGGCGATGACCTGCCAGGGCAGGCCTTTGCCGACCAATTGGTCGAACCGTTTGGCGACGAAATTGAGGAGGAGCAACGACGTGAGGGTCGACACCGCGAACAGCAGCGGCCCCACATGCTCCTTCAACAGATACCGAGTGATAAGCTTCAACACGTCCGGCGCGAGGGTGTGACCGAAAGGAGCCCGGAGCAGTAGTGCGGGTGAGAGTCCGGGTTGTAGTGTGCCGGTTCGCCCGTAAATTCCACCGACCGCCCCCGTGGCGGCAAGGTGTGTGCCGCCGTCGCGCTCTGGCGGCGACCGGATCCTCCGTGGTACCCCGCAGCCTTTTCCGGGTTTTCTTGCGCCGTTCTCTCCTCTCGCTCGCTCTGCTCGCCTGCATCGTGCCGTCCCTCGGACGGGCACAGGGAGGGGGGGTAGCTGACTCGGTCGCCGCCCGGCAGGGAATCCGGCTGCCGCGGGCGGCGCGGCCGCGGATCCCATGGGTGGTGCCCCCCGAGCTCCTCCCCTTCGGCCGCTACGCGCTCAAGTGGGGCACGGTCCCGCAGATCGCCGCGGCCGAGGCCACGGCCGTCGCCGGGCGGGTGCAAGCCCGCAATCGCGCCCTCTGGGAGCGTGGGATCCGCGCGACGCGGGACGGCGGCACGTCCGCCACCGACATCAATGCGCTGTTGGCCGGCCTGCCCGTGCCGGACTCGGTCGCGGCCGACACCGGGCTGGCCAATATCCTCGGAGGCTTCATCGGCCAATATGCGGCGGTGGATCTCAATCTCCTCGGTCGCTTCGAGGCCAAAGTGGATCGCAGTCGCAACGAGCGCTGTACCGCCTCACAGCTCTTCGCGATCACCTCGCAGTGCCAAGGGCTCTTCCAGCCCGCCTTCGATTTCCAGTTCCAAGTGCGCACGGCCGGGACGATCGCCGATCGCATCTTCCTCAACGTCGACTACGACTCGCAACGGGAGTTCGACGCGTCCAACAACATCTCGGTGTTCTACCGCGGGAAGTCGGACGAGATCATCGAGAAGCTCGAGGTCGGCAACGTCAGCTTGCAGCTGCCGCAGTCGCAGTTCATCACGGGCGGCATCCCGACCGGCAACTACGGCGCGCAGGCGATCGGGCAGATCGGTCCCGTGCGCTTCTCGACCATCCTCGCCCAACAGCGCGGGAACGTCTCCAAGAACAATCGGTTCACCGTCGGCGACCGCACCCTCAAGACCGAGGATCGCGAGATCGAGGACTATCAGATCGAGCCGCGGCGCTTCTTCTTCACCGTCGACCCCACGCTGTTCGGCGGCTATCCCAACATCGATCTGCTCAACGGCGTGCAGATGCGCCAACTGGCCGAAGCGCTGCCCGAGACCGTGCGGCCGCGGCGACTGTCCGTGTACCGGCTCCTGCTCGGGGGGCAGCCGCCCAATCCCAATGGGCCGCGGTTCCAGATCATCGGCGATCCCAACTCGCGGGCGGGCCAAGTGTACGAGCTCCTGCGGGAGAACGTGGACTACTACGCTGACCCCTCGCTGTTGTGGATCGCGCTCACGCGTCCCCTCAACCAACAGAGTGAGCGGCTGGTCCTCGCGTACTCGCTGCGCGTGAACGGTCGCGACACCGTGATCGCGGAGACGGGAGGCACCCCCGATGTGGAGTTCATCGCGGATCGACCGCAGCTCGCCAACCTCTTGTGGGACCCCCAAGTGCGGCCCACGGACGCGAGCTTCCGGCGCGAGATCCGCTCCATCTATCGCGTGGCCGGTGAGGATCTCCGACGCCAAACGGTCGCGGTGACCATCCTCACGGGCGCCGGCGCCGGCCAGGAAAAGCCGCTCGCGGGCAGCGCCGAGACGTACCTGCAGATGTTCGGGCTCTCGCAACTCGGGAACTCGTCCACGTTCGATGTGGAGAACCGCCTGTGGCCGCGGCCCGGGGACCCCAACGTGTCCTTGGGCGGGACGGCGAACTCCAAGCTCATTCGCGATTTCTTCCTCGTGCTCCCG
>JBEIVF010000200.1:0-3755 GCA_040374005.1 Gemmatimonadaceae bacterium
ATGTAGACCGTGAACACCACCACCACCTTGATGGCGCTGGCGATGAGGAACACCCCCATCGTCGGCGGCAACTGCGGATCGATGATCTCGGCGAACAGCAGCGGGGTGATCATGCCGTCACCTCCGTGGAGACGAGCGCCCCCTGGAGGCCAAGCTGCGGATAGGACATCCCGTTGAACGGCGCCACCTCCGTGGCGAGCGCCGTGAAGACGTCGGCGGGCACCATGCCCCCGACCGGGTGACCGAGGCCCGCGAGGACATCGGCCCACACGAACCACGACGGGCGGACGAGCGCGGGTGGGGCCTTCGCCTGCAGATAGCGCTGCACTCGGCCGCGCAGATTCGTGAAGGTGCCTTCTTCTTCCGCGACGTTGGTCAGCGGCAACGCCACCGTCGTGTCGGGGGCGAGCGCCGCCGACAACACCGTGCCGCCGAAGATGATCGCGCCAGCCTCTCGTGCCTTGGCACAGTCCGCTTCGGTCAACTCCTCGTCCACGACGAGCAGCACATCACCCGGCTGCATGGTCGCGAGCGGATCGTTGGTCCGCGTGAACCCGAGGAGATCCGCGCCCATCCCATTGGGCGCCCGCTCCGTCCGACGTGCGAGGTCCGGCACGCCCGGCAACGGCAACTCAGGGCCCTCATCGCGGATGCGGACCACCCCGCGCCCGCCAGCCGTCGCGATGAGGCGGCGCAGGAGGAACAGCGCTTCGTTGGACTGCCGTGCCGACGCCACCACATGGACCGGGCGCGTCCGCATTGCCGACACCACCGTGGCCAGCGCGACGGACCAGTCGGCCTCGCGATGCTCGCTCCCGACCTTGATGAGCGGGTGCACGATCCGATCCGTGCGGTTGAGCCAGCGGTACTCCGCACGGCCCTCATCGCACATGAAATGTTTGTTGACCGCATCATTGGGGCGCGGCTTCATGCGCACCACGACGTTGTCGCGGGTCTCGACGATGGTGTTGCACCCCTGTGAGCAATTCGGACAGACCGACGCCGTCCGATCCAGCTCCCAGGCACGCGCCTTGTTCAAGAAGTCCTTGGAGAGCAAGGCCCCGACGGGGCAGAGATCCACGACATTGCCCGCCCACGCATGATCGAGATCATGCCCCGGCGCCTTGCCGATGAAGGCCCGATCCCCACGCTCGCTGACATTGAGCACGGGATCCTCGGCCACGTCATCCATGAAACGCACGCAGCGCGTGCAGAGGATGCACCGATTGGGGACGTACAGCACGTCGCCACCGAAGTCCTCCATCGGGTTGAAGCGCTTCGGCTCCTCATACCGCGAGTCCGCGCGGCCTTCCTGGAACGTGTAGTCCTGCAACTCACACTCGCCGGCCTGATCGCAGATCGGGCAATCGAGTGGATGATTGATCAGCAAGAATTCGAGGACACCTTCACGCGCCTTGAGCGCGGCGGGCGAATGCACATGCACCACCTGCCCCTCGGCGACGGTCGTCGCGCAGGCGGGGGCCAGCTTGGGCATCTTCTCGACTTCGACCAGACACATCCGACACACACCCGCGACGGGCAAGGACGGGTGGTAGCAGTAGTGCGGGATCAGGACGCCCGCTTCCTTCGCGGCCTCGAGGATCGACGTCCCCGCGGCCACGCTGATCGTGCGTCCCTCGACCGTGATCGACACGTTCGGTTGGGTCATAGTCAGTCCGCCGCCACGGCTACAGTGCCCTGCTTCTTGGGGATGAGCGCTTCGAACTCGTGACGGAACTTCTGGATGCCCGACACGACCACCGCGGCGCACGAGTCCGAGAGCACGCAGATCGTCTTGCCGGTCATGTTGTCCGCCAGATCGAGCAGGGTGTCGAGGTCCGCATAGGTCCCCTGGCCCGCCACGATGCGCTCCAGGATGCGCGTGGACCACGCGGTGCCTTCACGGCATTGCGAGCACTGCGCGCACGACTCATGGGCGTAGAAGCGCGCCAGCCGTGCGACCATCTTCGGGATGGACTGCGCATCGTCATACACGATCACGCCGCCCGAGCCCAGCATCGTCCCCTGCGCGATGAAGCCTTCGTAGTCCATCGTGCAGACCATCGCCTCGTCGAGCGTGATGATCGGGACGCTGGAGCCACCGGGGATCACGCCTTTGATCTTGCGACCGGGGGGCGCGCCACCACACAGGTCCATGAGGAACTCCCCGAACGGGAAGCCCATCGTGACTTCGTAGTTCCCTGGTCGCGCGACATTGCCGCAGACGGAGAACAACTTGGTGCCCACACTTTTCGGGCTCGCGAGCTGCAGACTCTGGTACCACGCCGCGCCACGCGTCAGGATATGCGGTACCGCGGCCAATGTCTCGACGTTGTTGATCGTCGTCGGCTGGCCGAACAACCCCGCCACCGCTGGGAACGGTGGCTTGATGCGCGGATTGCCGCGCTTGCCCTCCAGCGAATTCATCAACGCGGTCTCTTCGCCGCAGATGTACGCGCCGGCGCCCCGATGCACGTACACATCCACGCGCTTGCCCGAGCCCATCGCATTGGCGCCGAGGATCCCGGCCGCGTAGGCCTCCTCCACCGCGCGCGTCACATGCGTGATGGGCTCCGTGAACTCACCGCGGATGTAGATATACGCCGTCTCGGCGCCGATCGCGTAGGCGCCGATCGCCACGCCCTCGACGAGGGCATGCGGCGTCCAGCGCATGATCTCGCGATCCTTGAACGTGCCGGGCTCCGACTCGTCCGCGTTGCAACAGAGGTAGTGCGGCTTCCCATCGCCCGGCTTCATGAATGACCACTTCACACCGGTCGGGAAGCCGGCGCCGCCACGACCGCGGAGTCCGGAGGCCTTCACGACATCGACGATCGCGCCGGGTTCGCCAGCGAGCGCTTGCTCGAGCGCTGTGTAGCCGCCGCGCTTACGCCAGCCCGTCAGCGAGCGCGCATCGGGATCACCGAAGTGCGCGCTGAGCACGGGCGTTTCGCGGGGGTGGGAGCGGTGGGGGTAACCCATCTCTAGAGAAGCACGAGAAGTACGAGAGGCACGAGAAGCACGAGGGGGGGGCTACTTCAGCTGACTGAGAATGGCGCCGACTCTCGCGGGAGTGACGCTCTCCAAGAACTCATCGTTGATCATCACGGGCGTGGCGAACCCGCAGGCACCTAAGCATTCGACTTCGATGACGGTGTACTTGCCATCCGCCGACGTCAGCCCGAGCTCGCCGCAGCCGGTCTGCTCGAGGAAGGTCTTGACCACGTCCTCGGCGCCACACGCGGTGCACGGGGACGTGGTGCAGACTTGGATGAAGTGCTTCCCCACCGGGTGTTGGTGGTACATGGTGTAGAAGCTGATCACACCCTTCACGTACGCGGGCGTGAGGTCGAGGACCTGCGCCACTTCTTCGATCGCGGGGTCGCTCAACCAGCCGCGCGCATTCTGCGCGATCCACAGCGCGGGCAGCAAAGCGGCCTGTGTGGTCGGGTAGCGCGACATGATCGTGTCGAGCTCGGCGCGGCGGTCGCCCGTGAAGACCGGCTCGTAGGGCGTGTCGGTATGGCTCATCGATCGATCTCTCCCATCACGATGTCGATGGACGCGTTGATGGCGATCACGTCCGACAACAGGTGCCCTTCGACCATCGTGGGGATGGCCGACAGGTTCACGAAGGACGGCGGACGGATGCGCCACCGTACCGGCTTGGCCGTGCCGTCGCTCACCATGTAGTAGCCCTTCTCACCCTTCGGGCTCTCGGTGGGCATGTACACCTCACCGGCCGGCGGTCGCGG
>JBEIVF010000112.1:0-6597 GCA_040374005.1 Gemmatimonadaceae bacterium
CCATCGCCGTTTCGGCGACGATGGCATCCTGGCCACCCGCATCCCCGCGCACCGCCTGTTGCACGACGACGAGGGAGGTGCCACCGATCGCGATGGTGGCGAGGGCCGCGGCGATACGCCAGCGCGACGCGCGGAACACCGGCTGGGCACGATAGGGCGGGATGGCCGCAACGATGGCGTCCACGTTGACCGGCCGCGGCGCTGGCGTCAGCGCGGCGCGCGCCGCATGCAGGAACGCGAGATCGTCCGCGAGTTCGGCATCGGCCGCGACCGCGTCGCTCCACGCCGTGTGCGCCGCCGCGTCGCCCGTGCCATGCAGGAGGTCCACTAGGCGGTCCCGCAGTTCTCCGTGTTCCATTCGCTCAGTCATCGAGTAACCCCCGAACAGTGCGCAATGCGTTGTGATAGTGCACCCGTGCTGCTCCTTCGGTACTGTCCAACACGTCCGCGATCTCCTTATACGACATCCCCTCGGTCACGCGCAACGTGAAGACATCGCGTTGCATCGGCGAGAGCTTCGCCACCGCCCCCCGGATCCGGTCGGCCATCTCCGCCGCGACGATCGAGTCGAGCGCGCTGAAGGTCGTCGCCGCATCCCCCTCACTCAACTCGGTGTCATCCCGTCGTCGGCGCTGGGCGCGCCGCCGGTCGAGGATCAACCGACGTTCGATCGTGAACAACCACGTCCGGAATGAGCTGTCGGCCCGAAAACTGTCGATCGCACTGAAGGCCCGCACGAACGTATCCTGCACCAACTCGTCCACTTGGTCCATCACCCCTTGGCTCGCCGCGAAGCGCCCCAAGGCATCGGAATGCCGCTCCACCAGCAGGCGGGCACCGCGCTCGTCGCCCTGCCGCCACCGATCGATCAACGCAATGTCTGGCGCGCCGTCGTCCGGCGAACGAGCTGGGGGCATCTGCTGGCTAGTGAGACGAAGGGTTCGGGTGCAATGTTAATACCGTGAACAGACCCCGGACCATCGCGCACCGGGGGGCCTCGCGTGAGGCCCCCGAGAACACCCTCGCGGCCTTCGCCCGCGCCCTCGCCCTTGGCGCCGACGGCGTCGAGCTGGATGTCCACCGAACGTCCGACGGCGCGGTGGTCGTGCATCACGACCCGATCCCCCGTGCCACCAGCCCCGACCCGGCGCTGTCCCACCGTCCATTCACCAATTTGACGCTCGCGGAGGTCCGGACGTTCAGGGTGGACGCGGACCACCCGATCCCGACCCTGGACGAAGTCCTCGCCCTCGTCGGTGACCGGCTCACGGTGTACTGCGAGCTCAAGGGCGCTGGGGTCGTCGACTGTGCCGCACCGCTGTTGGCGAGGCATCCTGGGCCCACCGCGATGCATGCCTTCGACCATCGCGCCGTCGTCCGCGCGGCCGAGATCGCCCCCAGCGTCCCACGGGGGATCCTCGTGGTCTCTCGGCTGATCGATACACTCCATGCGCTGCGCGCGGCCCACGCCACCACACTCTGGCCCCAAGTCGAGTTCGTGGATGCCGAGCTCGTGGCCGAGGTCCACGGCGCTGGCGGCGCGATCATCGCGTGGACGGCCAACGACCCCGCGCGAGCGCGCGAGCTCATCGCGCTCGGCGTCGATGGACTGTGCGGCGACGACGTGGCCGCGACCCAACGCCTTATTGATTCCACACTATCGCAGTTCACTGCGTAGACTCGTGTGTGCATCGGGTGATCTCGATGTGTTCGACCCCCTCTCCCATCGCACTTCCGTGACGATCTCATTCGTGCGCGCCGCTGCGGCGCTCCTGCTCCTCACCCTCCCCGCGCTCGCGGTCGCGCAGCGTGGGAGTGTCAACGATCACAAGAATCCGCTCAAGTTGCCGCCGCGACCGACGGCGGGTGGCATCACGCAGGCTGATCTCCAGACGCGTCTCTACATCTTCGCCGATGACTCGATGCTCGGGCGTCAGTCGGGTACCATCGGCAACATGAAGGGCACCGACTACATCGAGCGCGAAGTGCGCCGCCTCGGCCTCGAGCCCATGGGCGACAACGGGACGTACTTCCAGCACCTCCCGTACGGTTTCCGCAACTTCGCGGCGGGCTCCGAACTCCGCGTCGGCACCTCGACGCTCACCATCGGCACCGATTTCGCCGTGGGTCAGGCCCGTCTCGCGACGCTATCGATGAGCGACCTACAGGTCATCTACGGCGGCGTCGAAGGCGACACGAGCAAGCAGATCACGGCCGCGCAGGCCGTGGGTCGCTTCGTGATCCTCACGCCGGCGCCGGCTGCCGCTGGTGCCCGTGGTGGCGCGCCGGGCGCGGGTGGTCGTGGTGGCGCAGGCGGTGGACGCGGTGGGTTCGGCGGTGCGCCGAGCCGCTTCCTCGCCGCCGCCGCCGTGGCCACGGTGAACCTCGATGCGCTCACGCCTCCGCAGCGCGCCGCGCTCAATGCACCGCCGGCCAACGCGTCGCTGTTGTACCCGACGCCGGCCCCGCGCCCGGGGCAGCCGTTGCCCGCCGCACCCGCGGCGCCGCAGCTGCGTCTCACGTCGGCCGCCGCCGAGCAGTTGATGGGCGTGCCGCTCGCGGGGCTCGCCCCGGGCGCCGCCGGCCGCACCGTGTCCGGGCGACTGGTGCTCAATGAGCGCTTGGTCAGTGATTACGGTCGCAATGTCATCGCGGTCCTCCGCGGCTCCGATCCGACGCTCAAGGCCGAGTACGTCGCGATCGGCGCACACAACGACCACGTGGGTTTCAACAACCAGCCCGTGGATCACGACTCGGCGCGCGCGGTGGCGACGATGGTCGGCCGCTTGCAGATGGCGGATGGCAAGACATTGCTCCCCGTGACGCCGGACATGCGCGCGCAAGCGCTGGTGATGGCCAAGCCCATGATCGACTCGCTGCGCACGTTGCGCCCGGGCCGTCTCGACTCCATCCGCAACGGGGCTGATGACGACGGCTCGGGCTCGATGGCCGTACTCGAGATCGCCGAAGCGATGGCCACGGCGAAGGAGAAGCCGAAGCGCTCGATCATCTTCGTGTGGCACACCGGCGAAGAAGGTGGTCTCTCGGGCTCGCGTTACTTCACCGATTTCCCGACGGTCCCGCGCGAGCAGATCGTCGCGCAGCTCAACGTCGATATGATCGGCCGCGGCCGGAGCGATGACCTGCCTGGTGGGAGCCCCGACTACCTCGCGGTGGTGGGTTCACGCATGCTCTCGTCGGAGCTGGGCGAGATGGTGGCGAGCAACAACACCAAGCAGAAGAAGCCGCTCACGCTCGACTACACGTTCGACGAGCCCACGTCGTGGCCGGGCTACAACAACATCTATGGCCGCAGCGATCACGCCAACTACGCGCGCTATAACATCCCGATCGCGTTCTTCTTCACGGGATTGCATCGCGACTACCACCAGGTGACGGACGAACCGCAGTACATCGACTATCCGCACTACCTGCGCATCACCAACTACCTCTTCGATCTCACTAAGGACATCGCGAATTCGCCGACGCGTCCGAAGGTGGATCGCGGCCCGCGCATGTAGTCGCGCGCAGCCTGGACGCAGAGAACGCCGCCCTCGATCTCCGAGGGCGGCGTTCTTCGTTGCAACACGCGCGACTTACGCGTTCCGCGACGCGGTCGATGAGCGTGCTTCGAGTTCATCAGCGATCTTATCCGCGGCGATCGTGGCATCCACGAGTCGCTGCATCGTGCCCGCGTCGAGTGGCGTGGTGTCGCGATGCGCCCGCGCCGCGGCGTACCCGCGGGTCGCCGCCGCCTGATCGGCCGACTTGCGGGCTTGATGGGCCTGCAGCCGGAGTTTCCCCTCGTCGATGGCGCTCTCGGTGACCTTGGCAGCCTTATCGAGGCCCTGCGTGACCTTGTCCCAGATACCCATGTGATGCCTCCTGTTGGGTGGCACTACGGCCCCAGGGACCGGCAAGTTCCACGGCCATCCGCGGCGCGGGCTGACGGGAACGCAAAAGGCGCCCCGTCTGCACAGGGCGCCTTGCGATGCATTCGACCGACGGGTCTTAGTTGACCGCGACGATCTCCGCCGGGACCACGCTCACCTTCTGGCGGCGCTTGTCCTTGTGCTCGAACTTCACGATGCCGTCCACGAGGGCGTAGATCGTGTAGTCGGAGCCGAGGCCGACGTTGCGGCCCGGGTGCCACTTCGTGCCGCACTGGCGGACGATGATGTTGCCCGCGACGACCATTTCGCCGCCGTACTTCTTGATGCCACGGTATTGCGGGTTCGAATCGCGGCCGTTGCGCGATGAGCCTACGCCTTTCTTATGAGCCATTGTTCAGCGCTCTCAGCCGAGGTCGATGGTGCGGATCTTCACTTCCGTGAAGCCCTGACGGTGTCCCTGCTTCTTCGAGTAGTTCTTGCGACGCTTGAACTTGAAGACGACGATCTTGTCGTCCTTCCCGTGCTTGACGATGTCGCCGGTGACCTTCGCGCCCTGGAGCGTCGGGACGCCGATACGGACCGCCTCGCCGTTAGAGCCGAGGAGCACGTCGTTGAACTCGACAGCGGCGCCAGCCTCAGCGGCCAGCGTCGGGATGCGAATGGATTGGCCGGGCTGGACCTTGAACTGCTTTCCGCCCGTGCGGATGATGGCGTACGACATTGTTGCGTAGGTAATGGGAGAGCCTAAGAAAGTATCCGACTTGAGCCCCTAAGGCAAGGCCCTGCAACGGCCTACGGTCAGGCCACCGAGTACTGCTGGGTGATGTCCCGCCCCTGACCCCGGGTGACCAGCTTGAACTCGTCCGGCTTCAGCAGGGGGTCGTCCCGGACCTCGACCACGAAACCGGCCACCTTCTCCAGCTTCTTGAGCAGGTCCTTCTCCTGATCCAGGGCGTAGAAGGCCACCTCGGGGTGCACCTTCACCAGCAATTGCTCCCGGCGGCCGTCCAGGACGTACCGGCGGACCGAGCGCTCCATCCGCCGCAGGATCGACTCGGGGGTGAACACCCGGCCCGTCCCCGCGCAGGTGGGGCACGCCATCGTCATCGACTGCAAGTGCGACTGGCGCACCCGCTGGCGGGTCATCTCGATCAAGCCAAGGTCGCTGACCGCGAAGGCCTTGGTCCGCGCCCGGTCACGCGAGAGATGCTGGCGCAGCTCCCCGAGCACCTTGTCGCGGTTGGACTTCTGCTCCATGTCGATGAAGTCGCAGACGATGATACCGCCCACGTCCCGGAGCCGGAGCTGCCGCGCGATCTCGCGGGCCGCTTCGAGGTTCGTCTTGAGGACCGTCTTCTCCGGATCCTTCTTGCCGGTGTAGCGGCCGCTGTTCACGTCGATCGACACCAGCGCTTCCGTCGGCTCGATGATCAAGTACCCACCGCTGGGGAGATCGCAGCGGCGCTTGAATAGGTCGCGGATCTCCGTCTCGATGTTGACCTTGTCGAACAACGGCGTTGGCTCTTCGTACAGCTTCACGCGGTCCACGAGCTCGGGCGCGATCCCCTGCAGATACTCGCCGATCTCCGTGAAGATCGCCTTCGAGTCCACCGTCACCGAGTCGACCTTGGCGCTGAACACGTCGCGGATGATGCCGCGCGTGAGCCCCGTCTCGCGATGCAGCACCTGCGGCGCGCGCACGAAGTTGGTCTTCTTCTTGATGCGCTTCCACTGATTGAGCAGCGTCGTGAGCTCGCGCTCGAACATCTCGGCGTTGGTGTCCTCCGAGACGGTACGGACGATCACGCCGCCCGAGTCCTTGGGCAGCACCCCCTGCACCATCTCACGCAACCGCGCGCGCTGCCCCCGCTCGCCGATCTTACGCGACACGCCCACCTTGGACGCGAACGGCATGAACACAAGAAAACGCCCGGCGATCGACACCTGGGCCGTGACCCGTGGGCCCTTGGTCGAGATGGGCTCCTTGGTCACCTGAACGATCAGGTCCTGGCCCTTCTTTAACAGGTCCTGGATCTGCGGCACCGGCCCCGCGTTGCGACGCCGACGTCCCCCACCGCCCTTCGATGCCTCGACCTTCTCGGGCGACGCGCCCTCGGCGGTGTCGACGTCCTCGGGCTCATCGACGTCGTCGTCATCGTCGTCGTCGTCGCCTTCATCGACAACGAGATCGGACGCGTGCAAGAAAGCACTCTTCTCGGTGCCGATGTCTACGAAGGCGGCTTGGATGCCGGGGAGCACCGCTTCGACCCGGCCGAGGAAGATGTCACCGATGAGGCGACGCGCCTCGGGACGATCGATGAGCAGCTCAGCGAGCTGGTCGTCTTCCATGATGGCGACACGCGTCTCGCGCGGCGCCGAGTTGATCAGGATCTCACGCTTCATCGTACACGACGCCTCCCACCTGCGTGGCGACTCCACGCGGCCGAAGGCGCCGCTCGACTGCTAGGTGAGCGCACGCAAAGGAGTTACGTGCGCGAATGCGGATGAGCCCACGGTGTCGGTCGATCGTCACTCGGTCCCCGCCGGTGGCACAAGGCCGCCGGAAGCATGTCGGGTCGTGGTGCGACTTGGAGGGTCACCCCTCAGACACTCAGGGAAGCGGTCGCGGGGCGCGCCCCGCGGGGCCCCGGGGCCCCGCCCGCCGCCGGAACAGGGGTGCGCACCCCCCCCCCCACACCCCCCG
>JBEIVF010000020.1:0-16295 GCA_040374005.1 Gemmatimonadaceae bacterium
GACTCGCTCGTGCCGTTCGTGGTGCGGTCGATCGATGGCACACGCACCGATTCGGTGACGCTCCGGTTCGCGGGCGAGCGTACTGTGGCGGTGTCGACCGCATTGCCGGCGGGCGAGTACGAGGCCGCGCTGCGCGGGGGCGTGGTGCGCCTCGTCGTGAATCGTTCGGCGGAGTGGATCCCGCGACCGGCGGCGACGCTCCCCACGGTACGCGATGCGGCGCTTGCGCTGGGCGAGGCGCCGCGATTGCGCGACCGCTGGTGGGTGTACGTCCTTCTCACCCTGCTCCTGAGCGCCGAGTGGCTCCTGCGTCGGCGCGCCGGCCTCCGGTAAGGGGCGACGAGGTATCTTCCGCGTATGGCGTTCCTCTCGCGTAAGCAGTCCGATCTTCCCAAGAAGTCCCTGTGGCAGCGCATCAAGGATGTGGCGCTGCTCGACGTGGCCGTGCTCGCCAAGGGCGGTCCTGACCAGGGCTCGCTCGACGCGCTCGAGACGCTGCTCCTCGAGGCCGACTTCGGGGTGCCGACCACGCTGAAGCTCATCGCCGATGTCGAGTCCGCTGCCAAGAAGGGACTCGTCAAGACCAGCGATGAATTCCAGCGCGCGTTGCAGACCGGCATTCGCGCTGCGCTCACCACGGGCAACGCGAGCCCCGCGCTGATCCGTGCGGCCGTGTCACCGACGGTGATCCTCGTGGTCGGCGTCAACGGGGCCGGGAAGACGACGACGATCGGCAAGCTGGCCGCGCAGTTCCGTGCGCAAGGGAAGACCGTCCTCGTCGCAGCAGGCGACACCTTCCGCGCGGGTGCCATCGATCAGCTCCGGGTATGGGCCGAGCGCTCCGGTGCGCGGTTCGTGGGCGGGCAGGCTGGGGGTGACTCCGCAGCCGTCGCGTATCAGGCCATCGATCACGCGGAGCAGCACGGCGTGGACATCTGCCTGATCGACACGAGCGGTCGGCTGCACACCAACGACGGCTTGATGGACGAGCTGCGCAAAGTCGTCCGTGTGATCACCAAGCGCCTCCCGGACGCACCGCACGAGACCTTGCTCGTGCTCGACGGCACCATCGGCCAGAACGCGGTGCAGCAGGCCAAGGCGTTCTCGGCGGCCGTGGGCGTCACGGGCTTGGTGATCACCAAGCTCGATGGCACGGCGCGCGGCGGTGTCGTCGTGGCGGTGCACGAGGCGACGAACCTCCCGATCAAGTTCGTCGGCGTCGGCGAGCAAGCGGACGATCTGATGGTGTTCGATGCCGCGGTGTTCGCGGAGGACTTGGTGCGCGCGTGAGAACGCCGCCGGGGCCGCGTCCGCGCGTGTCCTTGCACACGCCGATCACCTACCTCAAAGGGGTGGGACCCGCGCGCGCCGATGCCTTCCGGCGGCTCGGCATCTTCACAGCGCACGATCTGCTGTGGCACATCCCGCATCGCTACGAGGATGCGACCACCGTCACGCCCATCAGCCAGCTCGCCGTGGGGAGCGAAGGCACGCTCATCGGCACCGTGGTCTCCAAGGGCATCCTCCCCACGCGCAAGGGACTCCGCATCTTCCAAGCGGTCCTCAAGGACAGCTCGGGGTTGATCGAGGCGGCGTGGCCTGGGCAGCCCTATCTCGATCGCGCCATCAAGGTCGGTGACACGCTGCTGCTGAACGGCACCGTGCGTTTCTTCCACGGCCGCCAGCTGCAACCCAAGGAGACGGTCAACCTCGGCGCGGATGCCGACGCCGCAGCGGGACGCGTACTCTCGGTGTACGCGGCGACAGAGGGCCTCTCGTTCAAAGTGATCCGCGCGCTGATCGAGTCCCAGCTCGATGGCTTGCTGCCGCAGGTCGAGGAGTATCTCCCGGTGGAGTTGCTCACGGCGGCCGGCGTGCCACCGCTGCCGGATGCGCTGCGCCGCGTGCACCGCCCGGCCTCGGTGGCCGATGCGCATGTGGGCCGCGCGCGGCTCGCCTTCGAAGAGCTGCTCTGCGTGCAGATCCTGCACGCGCGCGCCAAGTATCTCGCGCGGGGCACGCGCGAGGGCATCGCGTTCGTGAACCATCGTCGGCTCACGACGGCACTCCGCGAGGCGTTGCCATTCGCGCTCACGGGCGCGCAGGTGCGCGCCACGCGCGAGATCGTCGCCGACATGTGTTCGCCGCAGCGCATGCATCGCTTGCTGCAAGGCGATGTGGGCGCCGGCAAGACGGTGGTGGCGCTGTTCGCCTGTGTGCTTGCGGCGGAGAATGACTACCAGTCGGCGATCATGGCGCCCACCGAGCTGTTGGCCGAGCAGCATTTTCGCACGATGTCGCGCTTGCTCACGCCGCTGGGGATCGAGCCGCTGCTCATCACGGGGTCGCAGTCCGCTGCGGCACGGCGTGCGGCGGCCACGCGGCTGGCGTCGTACGATCCGGTGATCGTGGTAGGCACGCATGCGTTGGCGGAGCAGTCCACGGCGTTCGCGAAGTTGGGCTTGGTGGTGATCGACGAGCAGCATCGGTTCGGCGTGAACCAGCGCGCGGCGCTGGGCGGCAAGGGCGTGGCATCGGATGTGCTCCTCATGACGGCCACGCCGATCCCGCGCTCGCTCGCGCTCACGGCGTACGGCGATCTCGATGTGTCGGTGCTCGATGAGCGTCCACCGGGACGGCAGCCCGTGGCCACCGCGCTCCGCCCGAGCAGTGCGCGCGACAAGGTGTACACGTTCCTCGATCAGCAGATCGCGGCCGGGCGGCAGGCCTACTTGGTGTACCCGGTCATCGAGGCGAGCGACAAGCACGCCCTCACGGCAGCGACGGACGAGTTCGAGCGCTTGCAGGCGGGGCCGTTCGCGCATCGGCGCGTGGCGTTGTTGCATGGCCGGCTCGAAAACGCCGAGCGCGACGACATCATGCGGCGCTTCCGCGATGGGGCGCTTGATCTCTTGGTCGCGACCACGGTGATCGAAGTGGGCATCGATGTGCCCAATGCCACGGTGATGGTGATCGAGCATCCCGAGCGATTCGGCCTGGCCCAGCTGCACCAGCTGCGGGGGCGGGTGGGGCGTGGGGCGGAGCGCTCGTTCTGCATCTTGATCGGCGATGTGGGCCCCGAGGCTCGCGAACGGCTCGAGGTGTTCGTGGGCACCGAGGATGGCTTCGTGATCGCCCGGGCTGACCTGCAGCGGCGCGGCATGGGCGACCTGTTCGGTGAGCGGCAGAGCGGGGTGCCCACGTTCCAGATCGCCGATCCGCTGGAGCGCGATGCCGAGCTCAATGAGATCGCTCATCGGGTGGCCACGGAGTTGCTGGCGCGCGACCCGGAGCTACGCGCCCCGGCTCATGCCGGGTTGGCCAAGGTCCTGCGGGAGCGGTACAAGCGGGCGTTGGAGCTGTTCCGGGTGGGGTGAGGGGTTGGCGATTCTGCTGGGCAGTGAGTTCATTTCCCCCCATCGCGTCCGTGCGCCTCGCTGGTGTGCCCCGCCCGAGGGCGGTCGCGCGTCGTCTCGACCCTTCACCTAGAACATCGTGCAACAACTCGTCGCCCTAGACTGGATCGTCATCGCGGTCTCGCTGATCATCTGCTTCATTCCCGCCCTCGTGATGGCGCGGCGCGCGGGGTCGAGCACCGCGGAGTTCTTCACCTCGGGCCGGGCGGCCCCCTGGTGGCTGATCGGCGTCTCGATGGTCGCGACCACGTTCTCCACGGATACCCCCAATCTCGTCACCAACCTCGTGCGCGAAGGCGGCGTGGCGAACAACTGGGTGTGGTGGGCGTTCCTGCTCACCGGGATGGCGACGGTGTTCTTCTATGCGCGGCTGTGGCGGCGCTCCGGGGTGCTGACCGATCTCGAGTTCTACGAGATCCGCTACTCGGGCCGCGCCGCGGTGATCGTGCGTGCGTTCCGTGCGGGCTACCTCGGCGTCGTGTTCAACTGCTTCATCATGGCGACGGTGAATCTCGCTGCGGTGAAGATCGCCAATGTGCTCCTCGGGTGGCCCATGTCGCAGACGTTGCTCGTGTGCGCCGCGCTCAATGTGGGCTTCGCGATGGTCGCGGGCCTGTGGGGTGTGTTGGTCACGGACATGCTCCAGTTCGGCATCGCGATGGCCGGCGCGATCGCGGCGGCCTACTACGCGGTGCATCAGCCAGAGGTCGGTGGGCTCGCGCAGCTCATCGCGCGCACCGATCCCTCGACGCTGGCCATGCTGCCCGATTTCTCCGATTGGACGATGACCCTCACGGTGTTCATCCTCCCACTGACCATCCAGTGGTGGTCGGTGTGGTATCCGGGCGCGGAGCCCGGCGGCGGGAGTTACATCGCACAGCGCATGCTCGCGGCCAAGTCCGAGCGCGATGCGCTCGCGGGCACGCTGTTGTTCAACGTCGCACACTACGCGCTGCGTCCGTGGCCGTGGATCATCGTGGCGCTGGCGTCGATGCTCGTGTACCCCGAGCTGTCCGACATCGCCGCCGCGCTCCCGCACGTGGATCCGGCCCTCATCGGCCATGACATGGCGTATCCGGCCATGCTCCGCTTCCTGCCGGCCGGCGTCCTCGGCTTGATGGTGGCCGGATTGTTGGCCGCCTATATCTCGACGATCTCGACGCATCTCAACTGGGGCACGTCGTACTTGGTGCACGATCTGTATCGCGGCTTCGTCAAGACGGACGCCACCGAGGCGCACTACGTGATGGTCGGTCGCTTGGTGACGGCCGCCTTGATGGTCGCCGCGGCGCTGCTCACCTACGTGCTCGACACGGCGCGCGAGTCGTTCGAGTTGTTGCTCACCATAGGCGCCGGCACCGGGCTGTTGTACCTGCTGCGCTGGTTCTGGTGGCGCGTGAACGCGTGGAGCGAGGTCGCGGCGATGGTGGGGTCGTTCGCGGTGTCGATCGGATTGTTCATCGCGCGGAAGAACGGCCTCGAGCTGGCGGGACATCACGCGCTGTTGATCACCGTGGGCGCGACGACGGTCATCTGGATCGCGGCCACGTTCTTGGCCCCCGCCACCGACCGCGCGACGCTGGTCTCGTTCTACAAGCTCGTGCGTCCCGCGGGTCCGGGTTGGCGTGACGTGCGCGCCGAAGCGGGGGTGAGTGCGGCGCCGGATTCGCTCGCGCATGCGCTGCTCGGCTGGATCCTCGGCATCGTCGCGGTCTATAGTCTGCTGTTCGGGATGGGGTCGTTCCTGTACGGTCGCAGCACGGCGGCGCTGGTGTTCGCCATCGCGTTCACGGCGAGCGCGGCGGGGCTCGTCGTGCTGTTGCCGCGCCTCTGGCGCGGCACCGCGCGCGCCTAGGCCCGGTCTGACGATGCCCATCACCAAGGCCGTCATCTTCGCGGCGGGGGCCGGCACGCGGATGCAACGCGACGCTGGTGCGGTCGCGTTGTCCGCTGCCCAGGCCGCCGCCGCGGCCGCCGGGCACAAGGCCCTCATGCCCGTGGGACGACCGTTCCTCGATCACGTGCTCTCCACGCTCGCCGACGCCGGCATCACCGATGTGTGCGTGGTGGTGAATCCGGCGGCGCCCGTCGTGCGCGATCATTATCGCGCGCAGTCCTTCACACGGCTCCGGCTCCACTTCGCTGAGCAGGAGCGTCCGCGTGGCACGGCCGATGCGCTGTGGTCGGCGTGGGAGTTCATCGGCGATGATCATATCCTCACCCTGAATGGCGACAACCACTATCCCGCGAGCGCGATCCGCGCCTTGGCCGCTGAGGGGAGGCCGGGGCTGGTCGGCTTCAGCGCCCGCGCCCTCGTACAGGAGGGCAACGTGGCGGCTGATCGGTTGGGCGCGTTCGCGTTGGTGGCGTCCGATCGTGAGGGGATGCTCACCGCGATCCACGAGAAGCCCACGGACGCGGTGATCGCCGCCGCGGGCCCGGATGCGCTGTTCAGCATGAACCTGTGGGCGTTCTCGCCCGCGATCCTCGACGCGTGTACGCGGATCGCACCGTCTCCCCGCGGCGAATTGGAACTCCCCGACGCCGTGCGCTCTACCATGAGCGTGGAGCACCTGCGCTATCGCGTCATCCCATCGCACGAGGCGGTCCTCGATCTGTCCAACCGGACCGATGTCGTGGCCGTGACGGAGCGTTTGGCGATGCACGTGGTCGCGTTGTGACCTTGCGGCCGGACCTCGACGCCCTGCGCGCCGCAGGGTACTCCGCCGTCCGCGCCGCACAGATCGCGGCCACGATCCCCCGACTCGACGCGGCCCTCCACGGCGCGCACGCGGCCACGCCCACCCTCACGTTCGTCGTGCCAGGGCGCATCGAGGTGTTCGGCAAGCACACGGACTACTGCGGTGGCGAGTCATTGCTGTGCGCGGTGGATCGCGGCTTCACCGTGCGCGTCGCGCCACGGCCGGATCACCTGGTGCGGGTGCTCGATCTCGGACGGGCGTGGGATACCATCGTCGCCCTCGAGCCGTCCGCGGCCGCGCCACCGGGGTCGTGGGGGAACTACGTGGCCACGGTCGCGCGCCGTCTCAGCACCAACTTCCCGACGGCGCGTACCGGGTGTGATATCGCGTTCGAGAGCGATCTCCCGTCGGCGGCGGGGCTGAGTTCGTCCAGTGCGTTGATCGTCGCGTGTGCGAAGGCCATCATCGCCGTCAACGCGATCCATCGTACGGCCGAGTGGTCCACGGCGATCGGGACCATCGAGGAGGAGGCCGCGTACCTCGGCACGGTCGAGAACGGCGCCGACTTCGGGGCGTTGGCGGGCGTGACGGGCGTGGGGACCTTCGGGGGATCCGAGGACCACGCTGCGATCCTCAGCGCGTGGCCCGCCGCCCTCGTCCGACTCGGGTTCGCCCCCGTCCGTCGCCTCGGAGTGTTGTCCGTGCCCAGCGATCACGTGTTCGTGGTGGGTGTGAGTGGCGTGGTGGCTGACAAGACGGGATCGGCGCGCGAGCGCTACAACGCGGTGTCGGCGCGCGCGCGCGCGTTGGTCGCCCTGTGGAACTCGGCGCAGGGCACCGCCCACGCATCGCTGGCGGCGGTACTCACGGCGGCGCCAAATGCGGAGGAGCGACTGCACTCGTACATCGAGACCGACGTCGGCGACGCGGTGCACCGCGCAGCGCTGCACGATCGCCTCACCCACTTCACGCGCGAGTGGCGCACGTACATCCCCGCCGCCGCGGCCGCGCTTGCCGCTGGGGACCTGTCGGCGTTCGGTGTGGCCGCATCGGCCTCGCACCACGATGGCGCGGCGCTCTTGGGCAATGGGGTGGCGCAAACGGATACGCTCCAGCGTCTCGCGATGGAGCAGGGCGCCGCGGCGGCGTCGGCCTTCGGCGCGGGGTTCGGCGGCAGTGTGTGGGCGCTGGTGTCGCGCACGCACGCGACCGCCTTCGCCAAACGGTGGCTGGACGCGTATCGCGCGGCCCACCCCGAGCGGGCCACCCGCGCCGCGACCTTCCTGACCGAGGCCGGGCCCGCGCTGCAGCAGTGGTAGATTCCGGACGGACACATTCACAGGAAGAGTCGGAGCATGGCGAAGGTCCTCATCACCGGCGGCGCCGGGTTCATCGGGTCGCATGTCGTGGATCTGTTCCGCGCGCGTGGCGACGCGGTGCACATCGTCGACGACCTCTCCACGGGCAAGCGGGCGCAGGTGCATCCGGAGGCCACCTTCCACGAGGTGGACGTGCGCTCGCCCGCGGTGGCCGCGCTGATCGCCGCCGAGCAGTTCGACATCATCGCGCACCTTGCGGCGCAGATCGATGTGCGCAAGAGCGTGGATGACCCCCGCTTCGACAGTGACGTCAACATCGGGGGCACGCTCAACATCCTCGAGGCCGTGCGCGCGCTCGCGCCGAGCGTCCGACCGCGCGTGGTCTTCGTCTCGACCGGCGGCGCGCTGTATGGCGAAGCGGAGCGCATCCCCAGTCCCGAGGACACGCCGGCCAATCCGGACTCGCCGTACGGGATCGCCAAGTTGTCGGCTGAGCTGTATCTCGCGTCGTACAATCGCGTGCACGGCCTCGATGGCTGCGTGTTGCGACTCGGCAATGTGTACGGACCGCGACAGGATCCGCATGGCGAGGCCGGCGTGGTCGCCATCTTCTGTGGCCGTGTCTTGCGCGGCGAGTCGCTCACGATCTTCGGCACCGGCGAACAGATCCGCGATTACGTGTATGTCGGTGATGTGGCGGCTGCGGTGCTCGCCGCCGCGACGCGGCCGCTGCCCGCCGTGGGACCACTGAGCGCCCGCGCGTTCAACGTGGGCACCAGCGTCGGCAGCTCCGTGTTGGATCTCGCGCGCGTGATCGGCGAGGTCGCGGGTCGCCCCGCTACGGTGGTGTTCGCCCCGAAGCGCGCGGGCGAGCTCGATCGGTCGGAGTTGGATGCGAGCAAAGCAGCCCGCCTCCTCGACTGGCGCGCCGACGTGACGCTCGTCGAAGGACTCCGTCGCACGTACGAGTGGTTCGCCACCCGGTGATCGCCCCCGTATCGCGCGACGTCCTCGTCATCGGCGCCGGCCCCTGCGGCCTCGCGGCCGCCATCGCGTGTCAGCGCCACGGACTGACCACGACGACCTTCGACCAAGGGGCGTTGGTCGCGTCGATCGCGGCCTACCCCACGTACATCAACTTCTTCTCGACGGCCGCGAAGATCGCCATCGGTGGCGTGCCGTTCTCCTGCGTGACCGAGAAGCCCTCCCGCCGGGATGCACTGGGCTACTACCGCATGGTGGTGCAGCACACCGGCATCGAGGTGCGCACGCATCATCGCGTGGTCGGGATCGAGCGCAACGCTGATCGGTTCCACGTAGCGGTCCAGGCCGCCGGTGAGACCAGCACGTGGTCGGTCCGTGCGGTGGTCATCGCGACGGGCTACTTCGGCACCCCCAATCGACTCGGCATCGCGGGCGAGGACCTCCCGCATGTCACGCATTTCTACGGCGATGGCCATGAGGCCTTCGGTCGTGACGCGCTCGTCGTGGGGGGCGGGAATTCGGCCGTCGAGGCCGCACTCGATCTGTATCGCTGCGGCGCGCGCGTCCGCGTGGTGCACGTCGGGCCGACCTTCGACAAGAACATCAAGCCGTGGGTGCGACCCGACTTCGAAGGACGCGTGGCCGAGGGCGCGATCCAACTACAGTGGGACACGCGCGTGACGGCGATCACCGCCGATCACGTCACGTTGCGCACGCCCCAGGGCGACGACACCGTGCGGGCCGACCACGTGTACCTCATGACCGGCTACACGCCGGATCCCACGCTGCTGGCCTCACTGGGCGTGCCGGTGGATGCGGGGACCGGCATTCCCGAGCATGATCCATCGACGATGGAGACGCCGGTCGCGGGGCTGTTCATCGCCGGTGTGCTCGCCAGTGGGCACGATGCCAACAAGATCTTCATTGAGAACGGGCGCGATCACGGCGAGTTGATCGCTGCGGCGCTCGATCAGCGCGGGGCGGCGGTGGCCGTCGAGAAGAACCGGTAAGCCGCGGCGGAGAGCTGTTGCATGAGCGCTTGCACGGCCTCGCGCTCGCCGCCGGCCCCACGCCCTTGGATCATCACCACCATCATGTACGGCCGGTTCGGCACGTACACGATGCCCGCGTCGAGCGACGTATCGTCGTCGGGATACGATCCCCACTTGTGGGGGAACGGCACCGAGTCCGGCACCGCACCGCGCAGGAAGAATGGGAAGCCGGAAGCGTTCATCAGCTCCAACACATGCTGCGAGCTCGTTTGGCGGAGATAGCTCGATGTGTAGAGCGTCCGCAGGAGTCGCGCGTACTCCCGGGCCGAGATGCGGCCATCGGCATCGAACAGTGCTTCGAGTCCGACGGCCTCGACCATCGCCTCCAACGAGCCGGCGGGGAGGGTGCGGAGCAGCAGCTGATACGCGGTGTTGTCCGAGCCGCGGAGCAGCGCGCTCAACACTTGATCCAACGTGAAGCGTGTGCCCGCTGGGGCCTGCCCGAGTTCGGACGACACCGTCGTCCGGTCGGACGCCTCGAGCGTGAGCACCTGATCGCGCGACCACGCCCCGCGATCCACCTCGCGCATCGCGGCGATCGCGATCGGGAGTTTGGTGAGACTCGCCGGCCAGAACCGTTCGTCCGTGTTGATGTTGATGTTGGAGCCCGTGTTCAGGAACTCCAAGTACAGGGACGTCCGGAGCGGTGACGCCGCGACGATCGCGCGCAGTTCTTCGCGCAGCGGCTGCAGCGTGGTGAGGAAGTCGTCTTGTGGGAGCAGTCCGCGGAGCGGCGAGATGAACCGGAGGCCCGCCCGCCCATCGGCTTGGTCGGGGGCACCGGGGGCCCCGCGATCGACCACGGCAAGGACGGTCGCCGCGGTGACGACCACGAGCCCGATCAGCAGGGCGCCGAGGCGCCATCCAGTCAGGAGGCCGCGAGAGTCCGATGACATACCGTGCCTGAGACGCGGGCTGGGGGCGAGACGTTAAGGGGCGGGGCCCTCTTGACCCCAAGTTGTAGTAATTTACCACAAGAGGCTGTTCCTGCCGTACCCGTCGACCCGACTGACCCATGACCATCCGCCGATCCTTCGCTGCGCTCATCGCCATCGCTGCGCTCCTTCCTGCCTGTTCGATCGCGCAGGACGGGCCCCAGCGCTCGGCTAAGCATGACTTCCGCATCGTTACCGTGGCGGATGGATTCCAGGTGCCATGGGGCATGGCGTGGCTCCCGACGGGCGAACTGCTCGTCACGGAGCGCGCCGGTCGACTCCGTATGGTGCGCAACGGTCAGCTCGTCGCGGCACCCATTGCGGGCACGCCGGCGGTCCGCGCGCGCGGGCAAGGCGGCATGCTCGATGTGGCCGTGCATCCGAATTTTGCGCAGAACAAGCTCGTGTACCTGAGCTATTCCAAGCCGAACGCCGAGGGGACGCAGGGCACCACGGCGGTCTCGCGCGGGCGCTTGGAGGGCGATCGGTTGGTGGATGTCCAAGAGATCTTCGAGGCCAAGGCGTGGTCGAATGGCGCCGGGCACTATGGCTCGCGCCTGGTGTTCGACGGCAAGGGCTATCTCTTCGTTTCCCTCGGGGATCGGCAGGTGCCGCCGCGTGGAGAGTTGGAGAAGCACCCGGCGCAGGACCTCACCACGCACCACGGCAAGATCGTGCGCTTGCACGAGGACGGCCGCGTTCCCACCGACAATCCGTTCGTGAGCACGCCGGGCGCGCTCCCGGAGATTTGGAGCTACGGCCACCGCAACGTGCAGGGCATGCTCTACGATGCGGCCACGGGCTACTTGTGGGCCAACGAGCACGGCCCGCAGGGCGGTGACGAGCTGAACCTCGTCGAGGCCGGCAAGAACTATGGCTGGCCCGTCATCGGCTTTGGGGTCAACTATGGCTCAGGCTCGGCCATCCATGCCGGCACCGCGCGCGAGGGCATGGAGCAGCCGCGGAATGTGTGGGTGCCATCCATCGGCATCTCGGGGGCGGCGCTGTACACGGGCGACAAGTTCCCGCAGTGGAAGAACAGCATCTTCGTGGGTGGCCTCGCGGGGCAGCGCCTCGTGCGCGTGACCATCGACGGCACGCGCGCGCTCAGCACCGAGCTCATGCTCGAGCGCATGGGCCGTATCCGTGATGTGCGCATGGGGCCTGATGGCTTCGTGTATGTGGCCTTCGAGGACCAGGGCGGCACGAACCCCACGAAGATCGTGCGGCTCGAGCCGGTGACGCGCTAAGCGGTCACGCGGGCGGCGAGGTCGTCGCGAGCAGCGCGCTGAGCAGCACCACCGCCAGCGCCACGACGACCTCGACCGTGAACGTACGGGCGACCTGACGCTGCTCACCAGCAGCCAGGGCCGCGGTCGCCCCGCGCCAATGCTGATGGCCGAGGACGAGCACCGAGCCGACGAGCGCGAGCTTGGCCAGCAGGAGTCGGCCCCACGGCGACGCGAGGAGATCAGCTGGCGAGGCGATGAGCCCCCACGCCTGGATCGCCCCGCTCACCACCACGATGCCCGCGCCGAGGAGTGCCACGCGGTGGAACTCCGCCACGAGGCGCCCAGCGCTCGGCGTGTGGATCGCGCGCCACAGATGCCACAACGTACCCAGCCATGCGCCGGCGCCCACCACGTGCAACGTCGCGGCCGCGATCGGGATCAGCGGCGCCTCGGCAGCTGACGCGTGGCCATCCAGCCCAAGCACGACGGCCAACAGGAGCATCGCCCCGGCCGCCGAGATCCACGCCAAGATCGCTCCGGTGCGCGCCACCGCGAATGACGCGAAGGCCACGACCGCCGCGCCACTCTGGATCAGGAGCAGCGACCGGAGATCGCCGAACCGGAACACGTCGAGGAAAAGTGGTGGGAGCGACTCGCCCGGAAAGGCGAGGCCCGCGGCCTGCGCCAGCGCACGGACTCCCACCGCGAGCATCGCGAGCACGGCGCCCCATGCCGCCATCGTGAGCGCACGGCGGAGCACGACCGCGGCCTCCGATGGGTCCAAGGCCGCTCGCGACATCACATCGAGGCGCAGGGTCACCGCGCCCAAGCCGAGCAGGACGCTGACGGAGAGGGCCGCCTTGGCGGCCCAGAGCAGGACGGGGGCGAGCATCCGCGAAGACTACGGCCCCGACGGTCCGGTCGCTACGGCGTGCGGCGCACCGTGAAGCGATACGACCCTTGCACCGGGTGTCCGTCTTTGGACGCCGTGGCCCACTGCACGGTGTAGAGGCCGTCGGCCAGCACGCCCGTGATCGGCACGACGATCGGCGCATCGGCCGTGGTCGCCGATCGCGAGATCGTATCGAGCGCCACGGCGGTACCGCCGCGCATCACGCGCACCCGCGTGGAGGCCACGGGCACCACTTCGTTGAACCACAGCCGCAACGAGGTCGGTGGCGCGGTGACCACGGCGTCCTTGGTGGGTTCACTCTTCACGAGCGCCGTGTGGCGCAGCGTGGTCGCCCCGAGGGTCGCCAGTGCGGCGGTCCCCACGGCGAGTCTGGCAAGCACGGATCGAAGTCGCATACCGAGAAGGATACACGCAGGAACGGGGACCAGGTGGTCCCCACCGGTGGGATCAGATCAAGACCGCAGCATCTTGTGCTGCGCGTCGCAGATCGTGTCCTCCACGTCCTCGGGCAGGGCGGGCCGCACGCGGATTACGGCGGCGTGACCGCCCCGATCACGCGTCCGAAGAACTCATTCTGGGCGTTGTCGGCTAACCACCGCACCACCACGACCATGTCCAGCTCCGGACAGATCCAGATGGTGTTGCCACCCGCGCCGCGCGCGAAGTACGACCGGGGAGTGGCGCGGGAATAGGACGGACGCTCGGGCGTGTTCAGCCACCACAGGAACCCGTAGCCCGCGCGCACCGCCGACGTGGTCGTGGCCTGCTCGATCCATGTCTTCGACAGCAGCTGCTGGCCGTTCCACGCGCCGTGGTTCAGCATGAGCAAGCCGAACCGCGCGTGGTCCTGGGTGGTAGCCCAGAAGCCGCCGCCCCAGTGGCTCCCGCCGCTCACGCTCTGGATGCGGCGCCCCTGCACATCCACGAACGAGTTCTCGTACCCGTACCAGTTCCAGCGGGTCGCCCCGATCGGGGTCATGATGCGCTCGGCCAGCACCTCGGGCAACGGGCGCTCGTAGAGACGCAGGAGCGCCAGCGCGGTGCGGTTCACGCGCACATCGTTGTACTCGTACACGCTGCCCGGCTCCTGCAACGCGCGGTCATACCCGTTGCGACGGTCGGCCACGTCGGGCTTGTCCCACAGCACGCCCTCCCACTCACTGTTCTGATTGAGCAGCATCCGCCAGGTGATCTTGGCGTTGTGCGGCGAGTCGAAGCCACCGTCCTGCACGCGGCGTCCGACCGGCTCATCGAGGTTCGGCATGAGCTTGTCATCGTACGCCAAGCCCGCGACCGTCGCGAGGTAGCTCTTGGCGACCGAGTACGTCATGTCGATGCGGTTCGTGTCCCCCCACTCGGCCACGATATAGCCGCGCCGAAGGATGATCCCGCTCGACACACCGCGGTCCTTGTACGGGCCGAGGATCGCAGGGTAGGGCTCGCGGGCCACGCTCTCACGGAGGCGCTGCGCCATGTCCTTGGGCCAGTTGATCTCGCGGCTAGCCGCGAAGGCGATGGCGCTGTCGAGCTTGGTGGCGTCGAACCCCATCGCGGCGGGGGCGCGGCGTTCCCACGGCTGACCGTCGGGGGGCGGGAAGTAGGTCTGGGCGCCGACCGACGAGGCGACGAGGAAGACCGCGAGCAGGCACGTGGCGGAGCGCGCACGATGCACAAGAGAGGGGCGTCGACTCATACACTGTCAACGCTCGACGCCGGGCCCCCGTTGACCGGTCCCGTGCGCCCACCGCGTTCGCGTACGATATTTCCCGCAGCCCGCGCCCGCCCGTGAGGCCCCGGCGCCATCTCCCGAGTCCCAGAGCCGCATGTCCGCACCATTCGCCCGCATCGAGCAACTCGCCGAGCACGTCGGCACCGTCGTCACCGTCCGTGGCTGGATCACCCATCTGCGGTCCTCGGGCAAGATCGCCTTCCCGGTGATGCGGGACGGCACCGGGATCCTGCAGACCGTGATGGTCAAGAGCCAAGTCGCCGAGGCCACGTGGGCCCGTTTCGCCGAGCTGACCCAGGAGACGTCGGTGGCGATCACGGGTGAGGTGAAGGCCGAACCGCGCGCGCCGGGCGGGTTCGAGCTCTTGGTGAGCGAGCTCGCGATCCTGGGCGCCTCGCCCATCGACTACCCGATCCAACCGAAGGAGCACGGCGTCGACTTCTTGCTCGACAATCGCCACTTCTGGCTGCGCACGCCGCGCCAAGTGGCCATCATGCGCATCCGGCATGAGATCGAGCAGGCCATCCACGACTTCTTCTACGAGCGCGGGTTCATCCACGTCGACACGCCCATCCTCACGGCGGCCATCGGCGAGCGTTCGGGGTTGTTCGCGACGGAGTACTTCGAAGAAGGGAACGCCTATCTCGCGCAGACCGGCCAGTTGTATGGCGAAGCCGCCGCGGCGGCGTTGGGCCGCATCTACACGTTCGGCCCCACGTTCCGCGCCGAGAAGTCGAAGACGCGTCGTCACCTCACCGAGTTCTGGATGATCGAGCCCGAGATGGCGTTCTACGACCAGAACGACAACATGCAGCTGCAAGAGGACATGCTCTGCTACATCGTGCAACGGGTGTTGGAGCGTCGGCGCGCCGAGTTGACGGTGGTGGAACGCGATGTGAGCAAGCTCGAGGCGATCCAGGGGCCGTTCCCGCGCATCGACTACACCGACGCCGTGACGACGCTGCAGGGTAAGGGCTCCGACATCAAGTGGGGCGACGACATGGGCGCCGAAGACGAGTCGCTCCTCGTGGCCGACTACCACACGCCGATCTTCGTCAAGAACTACCCGAAGGAGGCCAAGGCGTTCTACATGAAGGAGAACCCGGCCGATCCGCGCACGGTGCTGTGCTCCGACTGTTTGGCGCCCGAAGGCTACGGCGAGATCATCGGTGGTTCGCAGCGCGAGGACGATCACGACAAGCTCGTGCATCGGATCGAGGAGGAAGGCCTCCCGATGGACGCGTATGGTTGGTACTTGGACCTGCGCAAGTACGGCACCTTCGTGCACTCCGGCTTCGGGTTGGGCCTGGAACGCACGGTCGCCTGGATCTGTGGCACCCCGCACATTCGTGAATGCATCCCGTTCCCGCGGATGATGCACCGGCTCCGCCCCTAACACTGACTTCGATGCGTACTCTGTTGCTCGGCGCGTTCGTCGCGCTCACGATCCCTGCCACGCCGCTCGCGGCGCAGCAGGTCGATCCGTCGCTGTTCCGTGGGCTGGAGTATCGCCTCGTGGGTCCGTCGCGTGGCGGTCGCGTCACGGCGGTCACGGGCGTCCCCTCGCAGCCGCGCACGTTCTACATGGGCGTCGCGTCGGGCGGCGTGTTCCGCACCACCGACGGTGGCGTGAACTGGACGCCGATCACCGACGGGCAGATGCCTGTGGCGTCGGTCGGTGACATCGCCGTCGCGCTGTCAGACCCGAACGTGATCTATGTGGGCACCGGCTCGGACGGCGTGCGCTCCAACGTGTCGACGGGTCGTGGGGTGTACAAGTCGACGGACGGTGGCAAGACGTGGGGCTTCGCTGGCCTCTACAACGTGGGCCAGATTGGGGCGGTGCGCGTGCACCCGACCAACCCCAACATCGTGTGGGTCGCGGCCAACGGCGACATCTTCACGCCCAACCGCGAGCGCGGCGTATTCAAGACCACCGACGGTGGCACGACGTGGAAGAAGGTGCTGTACGTGAGCGACTCGACGGGCGCGATGGACGTCGAACTGCAGCCC
>JBEIVF010000213.1:0-3342 GCA_040374005.1 Gemmatimonadaceae bacterium
GCCGATATCGGTATCCGCACGGCCCCGCTGCTCACGGGCGTCTTCGCGCTGGGTGACACCACGGTGGACGAGGTCATGACCCCGCGGGTGGACATGGTGGGCATCGAGCAGGACACGCCGTGGGCCGAAGTCGTGGATCGCGTGCGCTCCTCGGCGCATTCACGGATCGTGGTGCACGATGGGAGCCTGGATGGTGTGGTCGGATTGCTCTATGCGAAGGATCTGTTGCCGCACGTCGTGGCGGATGAGGAGCCGGACGCCGGATGGGCGTCGCTCGTGCGGCCGGCCGCCTTCATCCCGGCCAGCAAGGCCGTCGACGCGCAGCTCCGGGACTTCCGGGCGAGTGGGCTGCACATCGCGATCGTCGCGGACGAGTTCGGTGGGACGGCCGGTCTCGTGACGATCGAGGATCTCTTGGAGCTCATCGTCGGCGAGATCAACGACGAACACGACACCGACGAGCCGGAGATCGAGTCCGAGCATGGCGACCGCTGGTGGTTCGCGGGGCGCGTGTCGCTCGATCAAGTATCCGAACTCCTCGGCGACGAACTGCGCCATGACGACGTGTCCACCGTGGGGGGACTCGCGTATGAGCTGTTCGGACGCGTCCCCCGCGCGGGCGAGAAGGTCGAGTGGCGCGGTTGGTGCTTGGTGATGGAGCGGGTCCGCCGCCGTCGCGTCGAACGGGTGTATGTGGAGCGGGTATCTCCGGCGATCGCCGCGGGCGGTGGTGAGGCATGAGCACGACGGTCCTGCTCCTCGTCCTCGGCCTCGGCATGGTCGCGGTCCTCACAGCCGCCGCCGCCGCGGTGCGGTCCGTGAGTCGCATCTGGCTCCGTCACTGGGTCGAGCAGCGGCTCGTTGGTGGGGACGCGGTCCCGTTGTCCACCGACGACATCCGGCGCTTGCTCCTGGCGGCCAGCACCTCCGTCGCGTTGGTGGCCTTCGGTGCTGGCGCGGCCGTCGGGGTCCGATCGCACGCGACGCCGTTGGTGCTCATTGAGCAATTGATCGTCGGTGCGCTCCTGCTCTTGCTGGTCGGGCAACTGATCCCTCGTGCGATCGGACGCCGATGGGGCACGACGCTCGTCCCGGTGTTGGTGCCGGTGCTGCGCGTGTTGGCGTGGCTGCTGTCGCCGTTGGTGTTGATCGCGCGAGAACTGGCGGGCATCGGACGCCGGGTGGTCGTGACCCCGGATCCCACGGATGAGCGCGAAGCGCTCGAGGATCTCCTGCGGGAGGGAGAGCTCGAAGGGGTGGGGGATGCCGACGAGAGCGCGATCATCACCGGCGTGGTGGATTTCTCCGTGATGCGCGTGCGCGATGTGATGACCCCGCGCGGGGAGATCTTCGCGCTCGATCATCACGCCGCGTTCGCGGAGTCGGCGCGGCAGATCGCGTTGGCCAAGTACTCGCGCGTGCCGGTGATGGATGGTGGGCTCGATCACATCATCGGCATGTGGCACGCGTTCGATGTCCTGAAGAGCGACTTGGAGACACCGCCGCGGCTCCGGGCGATCGTCCGCGCACCGGAGTCCACGCCCGCGAGCGAACTCTTGGGGCGGATGCTCCGCGACCGGGTCCACTTGGCCGTGGTGCATGACGGGGCCGGCCAGACGACGGGATTGGTCTCGCTCGAAGACTTGCTCGAGGAGCTCGTCGGCGACATCCGCGATGAGCACGATGAACCTTTGGCCGTGTAGCGCATGACCACCTTGCCGCCGGCGCTGACGCGCCTCCTGACGGACTTCGATGATCGGCGCCCCGCGGCGCTCGCGCGCGCGGTGTCCATCGTCGAGAATCGCCGCGTCCACGCCGATGCCTTGCTGAGCGCATTGCATGCGCGCCTCGGTCGCGCGCGGCGCATCGGGATCACGGGCCCGCCAGGCGCGGGGAAGAGCACGCTCACCATGCAGCTGGTGAAGCAGTTCCGCGAAGCCGGGCTGACCGTGGGAGTGATCGCCGTCGATCCCAGCTCGCCGTTCACCGGTGGGGCCCTGTTGGGCGATCGCGTGCGCATGGAGGCCGTCGCGCTCGATCCCGGGGTCTTCATTCGCTCCATGGCCACGCGGGGCTCGCTCGGCGGCCTCGCCGCGGCCACGCGTGACGTGTGCGACGTCGTGGATGCCTTCGGGGTGGACCGCATCCTCATCGAGACGGTCGGCGTGGGCCAGAGCGAGCTCGACATCGCCCGCACGGCCGATACGAGTACGGTAGTGCTCGTGCCCGAGAGCGGTGATTCGATCCAGACGCTCAAGGCGGGATTGATGGAGATCGCGGACGTGTTCGTCGTGAACAAGTCCGACCGGCCGGGCGCTGATCGTCTCGCCGTCGAGATCGAGTTAATGCTCGGGCTGCGCGTCGGTGGCGCCGCGCCCGCGCCGGCGCATCACGGAGTCGAGCTGACGGCGGCCAATCCGGTGCGCCAAGCGCGCCAGGCCGCGGCCGATCCCCACGCCGATCGCTGGACGCCGCCGGTCCTCAAGTCCGTCGCGCAAGTGGGCGACGGCGTCGCGCCGCTCATCGCGGCCATGGATCGGCATTTCGAGTATCTTGAACGGTCGGGATCGTTGCGCGAGCGCCGTCGCGCCCGACTGCGCGAACGGGTCCGGGACGCGGTGGACCAGCGGTTGCGCAGCCGTCTGTGGGGTGCCGACGTGACGCGGGAGTTCGTGGAGGCACGTTTGGACGCGTTGGAGGCTGGGAGCACCAATCCCTTCGCGGTAGCCGATGACCTATTGCGCCACAGCGGCGCGTTGCTGACCGGAGCTGACGCATGACGTCCACACCAGACCTGACCGCCCCCGACGCGACCCTCGTCGCCGAAGTCGAACGCCTGCGGGCCGAAGTCGCCGCGTGGCGCACCAAGTACGAGGCCAGTCGGATCCGCGACACGTCGTACAAGAACTCCGCCAAGGAGATCGAGCCGTTGTACACGGCGCTCGATCTCAATGCGGACAGCGACGTCGTCCACGAGACGCCGGGGGCGTACCCGTTCACGCGCGGCATCCATCCGACGGGGTATCGCGGCAAGCTGTGGACGATGCGGCAGTTCGCCGGCTTCGGCACGCCCCGCGAGACCAACGCGCGCTTCAAGTTCTTGCTCGGTCAAGGCCAGACGGGGCTCTCGGTCGCCTTCGACTTTCCCACGCTGATGGGCTACGACTCGGACCATGCGCGGTCCGAGGGTGAGGTGGGGAAGTGTGGGGTCGCGATCAGTTCGCTCGCCGACATGGAGACACTGTTCGACGGCATCCCGCTCGACAAGGTGTCGACGTCGATGACGATCAATGGACCGGCGCTCATCCTCTTCTGCTTCTACGTGGCCGCCGCCGACAAGCA
>JBEIVF010000253.1:0-2656 GCA_040374005.1 Gemmatimonadaceae bacterium
AGCGACGTGCGGTACGCCTTGAGGGCCGGGATGAAGCCGATCAAGAATCCTGCCACTACCACTACTGCCACATAGGTCCACTCGGTCGCGCCGAGGGGGCGAATGGGCACGAACAACCCAAAGCGCTGCTCCACCGGAGCCTGCGCGAAGAATAACGTCAGATATACGAGCCCGACGCCGATGGCGCTGCCGAGGACGCTCAGGAAGCCCGATTCCAGCACCATCAGGGACACGATGGTCCGAGGCCCCGCTCCCACCGCGCGCAGGATGGCCATCTCCCTCCGCCGCGACTCCAGGGACGAGTAGAGCGCCACCAACATGCCGATCAGGCCGATCAAGACCGTGAAGCCCGCCACCACCTTGAGCCCGATCTCGGCGTTCCCGATGCCCTGCCACAGCTCGGCCAGCGCCACGCCCGGAATCACCGCCGTCAGCGGCTCGCCGAGGTCGGTGTTGATCTCGCGCTGCACATTGAGCGACTCCATGCGGTTCTTGGTCCCGACGAAGAAGGCGCTGATGATCTGCTCGTCGGCGGCCGGCGCGTTCATGAAGTCGAAGGCGCCCGGTGGCGGCGACGCGCCCGGCATCGCCAACACGGGCGGTGGCGGTGAGGCCCCCGGCATCGTCGGCGTCCCGGGCGGCGGCGTATAACCCGGCATCGCCGGCGGCGCGGCGTCTTCGTCCTCGTGCATCGCCTCGATGCCTTCGAGCGTCACATAGATCGCCCGGTCGATGGGCGTGAACGTGCGCTCGATGATGCCCGACACGACGAACGGATGCGCCTCGTGGTCCGACGCGCCGATGTCCGCGAGCCCGTGCGCGATGACGATGGAGTCGCCAACGGTGTAGCCGAGGCGCACCGCGACTTCGGAGCCGAGCACTACATCATGATCATCTGCGGCGCGCTCGCCCTCGGCAAACGTCACGCGCCCGTCGCGGCGAAAGCGGAAGTGCTCGTAGAACGACTCGTTGGTGCCGATCACGCGGAACCCGCGGTGCGAATCACCCAGCGAGATGGGGATCGTCCACGACACCGCCGGATGCGCCGCCCACTTCTCGTACGTGCTCCACTTGACCGAACCCGCTGGCTGGCCGATGCCGAACACCGACGAGAGCAACAACTGCAGCGTGCCGCCGCGCGCGCCGACGATGAGGTCCGTGCCCCGAATGGTCCCGGCGAAGGATTCGCGCACACCCGCGCGCACATTCTCCACGCCCACCAGCAACGTCACCGACAACGCGATGGACGCCACCGTGAGGGCGGTGGTCAGCGCGCGATTCCGCAACGACTTGATGGCCAACGAGATGATCAACACGCTCAGACGCCCGCCGTGCTGTGGGCGGCCACGTTGAGCGCCGTCAGATCCAGCACGCGCGAGAATAGCGGCTGCAGTGTGAGATCATGGCTCACGAACACCAGCGTCGCATTGGCCTTCGCGCAGCTGGCGAACAGCAACTTGAGGAAGGCTTCGCGGCGATCGGTATCCAGCGCTGATGTTGGCTCATCGGCGATGATCAACTCGGGATGCCCGATCAGCGATCGCGCCGCCGCCACCCGCTGCTGCTGGCCCACGGACAGATCCGTGACCGGGCGATCGAGGAACTGCTCGATCTGCAACTCGGCCGCCATCGCGCGCGCGGCATCGTCCAGCGATTGGCCGCCGAGCCGCGCCCGCCGCGCCGCATTGAGCTTGCAGGGCAACGTGATGTTCTCCCGCACCGACAAGTACGGGATCAAGTTGAACATCTGGAACACGTAGCCGATGTGCTCGGCGCGGAACGCATCACGCGCGCCGGCGGAGAGTGGCGCCAGGTCAGTGCCGAGTACCGACACGCTGCCCGCGGTGGGACGCAACACACCGGCGAGGATGCCCAGGAGCGTCGTCTTGCCGCTACCCGAGGGGCCGTACAGGAACACCGACTCGCCGCGGGCCACGTCGAGCGTGGGCACGTCGAGCACGACCGGGCCGCGGCCGTACGCGAACTTCAGCGCACGGCACGCGACGGCGGCACTCACATCGCTCACTTCGTGCCGTACGGGAGGACCTTCATCCCGTCGAGCTGGAAGCCCACCGAGCCGAACGGGCTCTCCACCGTGCTCACCTTCAAGCGGCCTTCGAGCCACACGGCATCGAACAAGTTGAGCTTGATGTTCTTGCGGCCGTCCATTTCCACGAAGACGATCTGATTGGGCGGCGGCGGCGGCGTGTGGACGCAGGCGCCGTAGTACGGCACCAACAGGAACTCCGCGCCTTCTTCGGTGAAGTCGTCCAGCGGCACGACGAAGCCCGGAATGCGGACCATCTTGCCGTCGAGCTTCCTGAGCGTGTCCGTCTGCGTGCCCTTCACGTAGTCGAGCCCGCCGAGGATGCGCCAGTCGATGACGTTGACGGTCTCGGAGCCTTGGGCCGTGGCGACATCGGCCGAGACGGCGAGGGCGGCCACGGAGAGCATCGGGACGAGCAGCGCCAACCGGGCGCGAGCGATCAGTCGGTTCAGCATCACGGTCCTAGCAGGGGAACGGCGCCGGCCAGATAGTGGCCCGCGCATCCTTGAAATATACGCATTTCCGGCCCCGATGTTCACCAACGGGAGGTCGACGGGTCGCTCGGGCCGTGTTACGTTCCCCCTCGATTCCTGAGGTTGGCTGGGTTCG
>JBEIVF010000244.1:0-2748 GCA_040374005.1 Gemmatimonadaceae bacterium
CAGCAGCACATCGATCTCGCCGGCCCCGAACCGATCGAGGATGTGCGTGTGCGCCCACTTCCCGCGCGTGGTGTCCACGTCCATCCGCGCGATGCGCGCCTGCGGCAGGATCTCGGACACCAGCGCTTCGAGCTGCTGCGTGCCCACGCCGCGCTGCCGCGCCGTCTCACCACCGCACTCGCCACAGCGCGGCGAGTACGCCTCGCGATGCTGGCAGTGATGGCACACCAAGCCCAGCGGCGTGTGATGGTACGTGAGCGACACCGAACAATTGGGACACGCGCGCACCGCGCCGCAGTCACTGCACTGCACGAACGATGCATAGCCCCGCCGGTTCAGCAGCAGGATGCCCTGTTCGCCGCGCTCTACCGTGCGCTGCAACTCGCGCTCCAATCGTTCGGCGATGATCGCGCGACGCTTCCGCGTCACGGTATCCGGCCCCAGCGCTTTCTCGGCGCGCAGGTCCACGACTTGCACCTGCGGCATCACACCACCCGCCGGCCGCTCGGGCAAGCGCAACAATCGGAGCGTTCCCGCCTGCGCGGCGACCCACGACTCCAAGCTCGGCGTGACACTGCCGAGGATGAGCCGCGCGCCCGACGCGCGGGCCCGACGCGCCGCCACATCGCGCGCGTGGTAGCGCGGCGCCTCGCTCTGCTTGTACGAGGCCTCGTGCTCTTCATCGACGACGATGGCGCCGAGGTTGGCGATGGGGGCGAAGATCGCACTGCGCGCGCCCACCGCGATGCGCTTGTCGCCCCGCTGCAGGGCGCGCCACGCGTCGTAGCGTTCCCCATCGCTGAGGCCCGAGTGCAGGACGGCCACGCGATCGCCGAACACCGCGCGGAACCGATCCACCGTTTGCGGCGTGAGCGCGATCTCGGGCACGAGCACGATCGCGCCCTGCTGCTCCACCTCGACGATGTGACGCAGGTACTCGAGGTACACCAGCGTCTTGCCACTGCCCGTCACGCCGTACAGCAATGCGCCCTCGCCCGGGCCCAGCGTGGCCAACGCGGCGAGCGCGTCCCGCTGCGCGGGCGTCGGCTGCAGCGACACGGGGGGCACGACCACACGCGACAAGAACGGGTCGCGCTCCACCGCATCTTGCTCCACCCGCACGAGCCCACGTTCGACCAAGCCGCGGATCACCGCATCACTCACCCCAAGGGGCTCGCGCACCGTGTGGACCGCCGCACGCCCGCCCAACTGCTCCAGCAACTCATACACGGCCCGTTGCCGCGGCGCGCGACCGAACGCCACATCACGCTGCTGCAGCGTGGGCAGCTCTTGGGCGATCACCAGCACGCGCTCGGTCTTCACGGCGGGCTGTGGACGCGCCACCCCCGACAACACCGCCGGCAACATCGCGCGTAGCGTGATGCCGAGCGGGGCGTGATAGTGCCGTGCGATCCACTTGGCCGTGGTCAACAACGACGCATCGAGCACGGGCCCCTCGTCAGGGCACGCGCGCAGCGGCTGGATGGTCCCCGGTGGCGGCGTCGTCGTCTCGCCGACGATGAACCCCATCTGCGACTTCCCGCGGACCGGCACGATCACCCGCGCGCCGACCACCGCCCGAGCGCTCAGCGCCGCGGGGACCGCGTACGTGTACGAGCGAAAGAGCGGCAGCGGGAGCGCGACATCGACGAACCGGTCGCTCACCCCGCCCGACGCGTGACGCCCAGCCCCGGCGCGTCCGGCAGCGCGATCACGCCGCCGGCGATCGTCGCCCCGACGAACGGATCATCCGCCACCAACGCCGCGCCATCGAGATCGGCATCGTCGAGCAACGGCGCCAGATGCGCCGCCGCCGTGATCCCCAGGCTCGACTCGATCATGCACCCGGCCATCACGCGCAGATGATGCGCGCGCGCCACGTGGATGATACGGCGCGCTTCCAACAACGATCCGCACTTGGCCAACTTGAGGTTGATCCCGTCCACCGCCCCGATGAGCCGCGGGATGTCCGCCGCGACCAAGCACGACTCGTCAGCGATGATCGGCAACGACGAACGCTCGCGCACGAACCGCAGACCCTCCAGATCCTCCGGCGGCAGGGGCTGCTCGACGAACTCCACGCCAAGCTCGGCCAACAAGGGGATCATCGCCAGCGCCTTCTTCGGCGTCCACGCACAGTTGGCATCCACGCGGAGCACCTTGTCGGGCGCCGCCTCGCGGACCGCGCGGATCATCGCCGCGTCGTGCGGGCTGCCCAGCTTCACTTTGAGGATCGGGTACTGCGCGGCTTCCACGACGCGCTGGCGCACCACATCCAGCGGCGCGATGCCGATCGTGAAGCTCGACCGCGGCGCGCGCGACGGTGTGAGTCCCCACAGCTTCCAGAGCGGTACCCCCAAGCGCTTGCCGGCCAGATCATGCAGCGCCGTACTCACCGCCACGCGCGCGGCGGGATTGCCGCGAATGGCCAGCGCCATCGCCGCCTCGGTGGCCTCGAGACTCCACGCATCGGCCTCGGCCACGACGTCCTTGAGGACGTCCAGCGCCGCGATCACGGTGGACGCCGTCTCGCCATAGAACCGACTCGGCGCGGCCTCGCCCCAGCCCTCCACGCCATCGGTATCGGTGACCTTCACCCAGACGGTCTGCCAGGTGGCACTGCCGCCACGAGCGATCACGAAGGGGTGGTGCGTGCGCAGCGGAACGATCTCAGCAGTGAGTTGCATCAGACGGGGGTCGTCGAGGTGGGAACGAGGCGCGCGGTGCTCGCCGCACGCGCCACACGGG
>JBEIVF010000307.1:0-1734 GCA_040374005.1 Gemmatimonadaceae bacterium
CACTTCGGGGTGTCCAGTGGGCGCGGAGGGACTCGAACCCCCGACCTCTGCTGTGTGAAAGCAGCGCTCTAACCAGCTGAGCTACGCGCCCGGCAACAGAATCGAAAGATACGTGGTCAGCGGCGTGGATGGAAGTTCCCCCACCTCGCCGATGGGTGGGGGAGCGATGTACAATTCGGGGTCCGCCGCCGGGCCGCTCTGGTCCTGCTGGCCGAGCTATCCCACCGTGAGGAGCACCTGATGCATTCGACGACCCTGGGTCGCGTTCGCGCCGTCGTGGCCATCGCCGCGCTCGTGGCCGCACCGATCGGCGCGCAGTCGCGCCCCGACCTGCCCATCAAGCACACGCCCAAGCCGACGTCCCCCGCCATCACCCCGGCGGACTTGATGACGCGGCTCTACATCTTCGCCGACGACTCCATGCTGGGCCGCGAGGCCGGCAACATCGGCAATGTCCGCGCCACCGAGTACATCGTGCGGGAGCTCACGCGTCTCGGCGTGAAGCCGGCCGGGGAGAACGGCTCGTATTACCAGTCGGTCCCCCTCGTGAACACGCGCTTCATGGCCGACAGCTCGGTGATGACGGTGAATGGCGAGCCCCTCAAGCCCCGGACGGATTTCCATCCACTCCCGGGCGTGCTCGGCTTGCCGTTCGCGCCGACGGCGGCCGTGGCGGGCGCGCCGGCGGTGTTCGGTGGTCGCCTCGGTGCAGCGGATGCGATCAAGCCTGAGGCGACCAAGGGCAAGCTCGTCGTGATGCTGCCCCCGATGGGTCCGAACGGTCAGGCCGCGTACCAAGTGTGGGTGGCCGCTGATCAGATCGGCTCGTACACGGAAGCGGCGGGTGTCCTCGTGGTCTCGATGGAGATCACGCCGTCACAGATCTTCGCGCTGTTCTCCCAGTCGTCGATGGGCTTGCAGAAGGCGACGGTGACCAGCGGCGTGCCGCTCGTGACCATCACCAAGGACGTGGCGGCGCGCTTGGTCGGCGGGGATGTCGCCACGCTCGCGATCGGGACCGAAGGCACCGCCAAGGCGGAGGTGCGTTTCGCCCCCGAGGCCAGGCCCCTTGAGGCGCCGACGCGCAATGTGCTCGCGATGATCGAGGGCAGCGACCCGACGCTCAAGGCGGAAGTGATCGCCATCTCGGCGCACTCCGATCACGTGGGTTTCGTGCGCGCCAAGATCGATCACGACTCGGCGCGCTTCGCGCACCTGATCGCGCGCCCGATGGGCGTGGAGTCGCCGGCCCGTCAGCTCACGGACGAAGAGCAGGCAAGCGTCAACGCGAAGGTGGATTCCGTGCGCAAGCTGCGTCCCGCGCGTCCAGACTCGATCAGCAACGGCGCCGATGACGATGGATCAGGCGCGATGGGGTTGCTGGAGCTCGCCGAATATTTCCACACGTTGCCGGTGAAGCCCAAGCGCTCGATCCTGCTGGCGTGGGTAGTGGCTGAAGAGAAGGGCCTGTTCGGCTCCGAGTGGTTCGGCGAACAGCCGACGATCCCGCGCGAGCGCATCGTCGCGAACGTGAACATCGACATGATCGGCCGCGGCGCGGCGTGGGACATTCCCTCGGGTGGTCCCGACTACGTGCAGCTGTTGGGCTCGCGTCGCTTGTCCACGGAATACGGCGACTGGGTCGAAGCGGTGAACGCGCGTCCGGAGTTCAGCTTCCGCTTGGACTACCAGTTCGATGCCGAAGGGCACCCGCAGCAGTACTACTGCCGCTCC
>JBEIVF010000192.1:0-3830 GCA_040374005.1 Gemmatimonadaceae bacterium
GAGATCACCACCGGCATGTCCGCGCCGCCGATCGGGAGCACCAAGCCCACGCCGATGATCAGCGACAGCCCGATCACCACGTACAACGGACCGACCAACGGTTGCGGTACCATGATCTGCCAGATCGCGAAGCCGAGGATGCCGACGAAGAGCAGCGCGTTCACGAGTTGCTGCCCCTTGAACGTGATCGGCTTGCCCGTCATCAACTCCTGCAACTTCGCGAAGGCGATGATGCTGCCGGTGAACGTGACGGCACCGATCACGATCGAGAGCTGCGTGGCGATACCGGCCGGGACCGGCATGGCCTCGAAGTTGTTGGAGGCGCGGAAGAACTCACCCGAGCCGACCAACAGCGACGAGGCACCGCCCACGCCGTTGAGCAACGCGACCAGCTGCGGCATCGACGTCATCTGGACCGTGCGCGCCATCCACCAACCCAGCGCCGAGCCCACGATGAGGCCCGCGCCGATCCAAGTGTATGACACGATGGACTGGTCGAGCAGCGTGGCGATGATCGCCAACAGCATGCCGAGTCCCGAGAGCAAGTTGCCGTTGCGCGCCGTGTCCGGCGAGCCGAGGCGGCGCAGGCCGAGGATGAACAGCGACGCGGCGACGATATAGACCAGCGAGATGATGGTACTCATGACTTGGCCTTGTCGTCCTTCTTGAACATCTCAAGCATGCGGTTGGTGACGGCGTAGCCGCCCACCACGTTCATCATCGCGAAGACGATGGCGAGGAAGCCGAGCACGTGGGAGATCCACCCGAGATCGAGGCCCGCGACGAGCACGGCCCCAGCGACGGTGATCCCCGAGACCGCATTGGCCCCCGACATGAGCGGGGTGTGGAGCGTGGGGGGCACGCGTCCGATCAGCAAGACCCCGAGGAAGGTCGCCAACACGAACAGCAAGAGGCCCATCAGATACGGATCAGTCATTGGTCAGCGCCGTCCGCCGGCATGGGTGAGAGCCATCGCGCCGGTGATCTCGTCCGCGAGATCGATGTTGATGGCGCCTTCCTTGTTCACGTGCTGGATGAACGTGAGCACGTTCCGGCTGAGCATCTGCGACGCGTGCGCCGGCAACTGCGCCGGCACGTTCGCCGGCCCCACGATGTGCACGTCGTGGTGCACCACCGTCTGGCCGGCCTTCGAGAGTTCACAGTTGCCGCCTGATTCGGCGGCCAAGTCGACGATCACCGCGCCCGGCTTCATGCGCTCCACCATCGCGCGCGTGATCAAGCGCGGCGCGGCGCGGCCGGGGATCTGCGCGGTGGTGATCACCAAGTCCTGCTCCGCCAAATGCTGCGAGAGCATCTCGAGCGTCGCGGCCTTCTCTTCGGCCGTCTGCTCGCGCGCGTATCCACCCGCGGTCTCCGCACTCGCGGTCACGGCCGTCGTCTGCACGAACGTGGCGCCGAGCGAGAGCACTTGCTCGGCCGCCGCAGGACGCACATCGAACGCCGAGACGACGGCGCCGAGGCGACGCGCGGTGGCGATCGCTTGCAGGCCGGCCACGCCCGCGCCAAGCACGAACGCCTTGGCCGGCGGGATCGAACCAGCCGCCGTCGTCAGCATGGGAAGGAACTTGCCCATGCTATTGGCGCCGATCAGCACCGCCTTGTAGCCGGCCACCGTGGCCTGTGACGAGAGCGCATCCATGGACTGTGCGCGCGTGATGCGCGGCACCTTCTCGAGGGCGAAGAGCGTGGCCCCGCGGGCGGCGACCGCATCGAGCGTGGCGTCGGCCGTCGCCTGGTTGATGAAGCACAGGATCGCCACATCCTTCCCTAACAACGCGATCTCGGCGTCATCCGGCCGCTGCACCTTCACGATGAGCGCGGCGCCAGCGACGGTCGCCGCGGGGGAGTCGGCCAGCGTGGCGCCGGCGGCCTCGTAGTGGGCATCAAGCGCCGCTGCGTGGGTGCCAGCCCCGCGCTCGACGGTGATGGTGTGCCCGGCCTTCACCAGCCGTGCAACACTTTCAGGCACGAGCGCCACGCGGGTCTCGCCCGGCGCGCGCTCTCGAAGGACTGCGATCTGCATCAGATAGGGGTAGGGCAGGCAAGCCTGCGAGTCGACCGTAAGGGACGAACTGCCAATAAGTTAGCGGTCGCCCAGAATCGGGAGAAGGCGGAAGGGTGCCCGCCTCCGTTGCGCATCGGGGCGTATTCCCGCACCATAGGCGTCATCCAGATCCCCTCCGCGATAAGTGGTAGGCGAACTCTTCTCCGTCGGTGTGTCCTCGCCCTGCTCGCTGGGTGCGCCCCCCTGATCTCACGTCGAGTGGTTCCGGCCTCCGGAGCGGCGAAGAAGTAGCCCTCAGGCTGGACGTCCGACCGCCTTGAAGCGGCCGGAATGTGGATAACTGAAGCCCGGCCAGGAGAAATTCTCCGGCCGGGCTTCGTTTTGAGAAGGGGTAGGAGGACCCTCAAAAAGGGCCCTTTTCGGCTCTTCAGGCCATTTTTCCGGCCGATCGGGCGGCCAGCCACGCTACCATCGCCTCCCCGAAGGCGGGCAGATCCTTGGGTACGCGGGCACTCAAAAGGTTGCCATCCACCACCACCGGGGCATCGATCCACTGCCCGCCGGCGTTCACCACGTCGTCGCGGATACCCACCGTGGAGGTCAATTGGCGACCCTTGAGGATGCCGGCCGAGATCAAGATCCACGGTCCATGGCAGATGGTGGCGACCATCCCACCCTCGCGATCAACGCGGCGGACGATGTCGAGCGCCGCCGGATGACGCCTGATCTTGTCCGGTGCCCACCCACCCGGGGCGAACACTCCCGCCAATTCGGCTGTTGAAAACTCCGTCACATGGGCATCGACAGGGCAGGGGTAGCCATGCTTCCCGCGGTACTCCGCCTCACCCATGCCGACGAGAGGAACGTGGTAACCAGCGGCCTCGAGGCGCAGCTTGGGGTACCAAACTTCCAGATCTTCGTACTCCGGACCGACGAGCATGACCACAGTGGCTTTCGACATTGGATTAGAGAGAGCGTATGCACTGGCTGCATGAATTTGCAAGGCACTACATTAAGCAAATGTTGCTAAGATTATGTCAATTGGTAATTTAAGGATTATCAGCTAATATGCATTGTGATGATTGTTCGGGGTCATTCATAGTGCATATGGCTCGGAATATGTCACGAGCACCTCTGTGGACAACTCGGATTCTCACGAAGCTGTCTTTTCAACACGCGATTGGATCTGGTGCTACTTCGAGTGGTGATGCGCCTATGCGGTGGGGGCGCTCCGGGTCTGGGCTGTGGCGGCTCGCTGGCCAAGCAGCAATTCCGTGAGGCATCGCCCGTGCTGCTAAGTGTTACACCGTGTTTCTCATATGTCAAATAGGCCGACAGCATTTCTGTTCCCGCAGGCACGCCGCAATGCTATCTTGGTGGATGGCCGGCACAATTGCTCTGGACAACTCATGCCTGTAACCACACATTGACGCACTCTTTGTCCGAGGATTTTGACGGTGGTGTCGGGGGTCCCAGGCGTGAGTGAGCGCGAGATCCTCGCTTCGCGCCGGCTGTTGCGGGTGAGCGAGTGGGAGCTGCAGCAGCTCTTGCTCGACATCCACGATGGGCCGGTGCAGGCGATGTATGCGGCGTTGTCCCAGCTCGACCGGTTGACCCGGGCGGCCGAGGCGGTTGCGCCCGAGTCGCAGGCCGAGGTGCTGGCGCGGGCCGACCGGATCCGCATCTTGCTGGAAACGGGGCTGCGCGAGATCCGGTCGTTCATTGGGGCCATTCGGCCCCCGCACTTTGAGCGCCAGGACCTTCGGGAGCTGATCGAGTCGTTCGCCATCCAGCACGAGACCAC
>JBEIVF010000160.1:0-4696 GCA_040374005.1 Gemmatimonadaceae bacterium
GATGGACATGCTGACGATGCCTTTGCTCGACCTCCAGCAGCACTTGAAGCAGGAGCTGGAGCAGAACCCCTTCTTGGACCTGATCGAACCCGACGAGGACGAGGACGCCGAGGCCAACGACCCTGAGGATCCCGTCCCGGTCGAGGATCTCGCGGAGCCGGACGCGCCCCCCGAGCCGGATCGTGATGAGTCCACGTCGTGGGAGGAGTTCCTCGAGGACGCATTCGAGGACGGCAGTCGCGGGCTGAGCGCCGCCGAGCCCGCCGAGTATACCGAGCCGGTGAGCGTGGCGACCACCGATCTGACCGATCATCTCCGCGAGCAGGTGGGGATGCTCGACCTCACGCCGCGCGATCGACTGCTCGCCGATGAGTTCATCGGCAACATCGACGAGGACGGGTTTCTCCGGTGCACATTGGTCGAGCTCCTCGATGCGATGAACGAGTTCATCCGTCGGATGGCGCAAGAGCACGCGCTCGATGAGGAGCCGCTACCGCTCTTCGCACTGACCGATGTGGAACGCCTGCTCACGGTCATCCAAGCACTCGACCCCGCCGGCGTCGGCGCGCGTGACATGCGGGAGTGTCTGCTGCTCCAATTGCGGGAACAGGGACGCTCCGACTCGTTGACCGCGCGGCTCGTGCATGAGGCCTTCGACGAGTTGGTCGGTCATAAGTACACCGAGCTCGCGCGGCGCTATGCCGTGTCGCCACAAGAGGTCCAAGCCGCGGCCGATGAGGTCGCGCGTCTCGATCCGAAGCCCGGTCTCCGCTACGCCGCGAGCGATGAGGGGTTCGTGATCCCCGATCTCATCGTGGATCGGATCGATGGCGAGTATCGCGTGAGCACCAACGACACGAACATGCCACGGCTCCGGTTGGCGCGCGCCTATGAGGAGCTGGCCCGGGGCACGCGGGCGCTGGATGCCGAGCAGCGCGAGTTCATCCAATCCCGCTTCAATGCCGCGCAGTGGCTCGTCCAGGCGATCGCGCAACGGCGGCAGACGATGCTGACAGTGATGCACTTCATCGTGGAGCGACAGAAGGACTTCCTCGAGAAGGGCATCGAGTACCTCAGGCCCCTCACGTTACGTGAAGTGGCCGATGTCGTGGGGTTGCACGAATCCACGGTGAGCCGGGTCACCAGCGACAAGTATGTGCAGACGCCGCGAGGCGTGCTCCCGCTCAAATTCTTCTTCTCCTCCGGATTGACGACAGCGGACGGCGACGATGTGTCGGCCCGCGGCATCCGTGTCCAGATCCAGAGGATGGTCGCCGAGGAGGACTCGATGAAGCCACTGACCGATCAGGAGATCGTGGCGAGCCTGCAGCAGACGGGCGTGAACATCGCGCGGCGCACCGTGGCCAAGTATCGCGACCAACTGGGTGTCCTTCCTGCCCGCATGCGGAAACGAGTATGAACGCTGAACGTGAAGGTCCCGTGGATGTCTCGGTGCTGGTCCCCGCGCGGGATGAGGCCGAGACCCTCCCGTTGTTCCTCGCGGAGTGCCGAGCGGCACTCGCGGCGGGCCCTGTCCGCTACGAGATCGTCGTGGTGAACGATGGGTCGCGCGATGAGACCGCCGCGGTGCTGACCGCGCTCCAGCGCGAGCATGCGAACCTGCGGGTGGTGACGCATCGGACCGGGCGGGGCATCGCGGCCGCGTTGCGGTCGGCCGGGCACACCGCGCGCGGCGGGGTGCACGTGTTCTATCCGGCGGACCTGCAGTTCAAACCGGTCGACATCCCCAGCCTGGTCGGCCCCGTGCTCGCCGGCGAAGCGGATATCGTCACCGGGTACAAGCAGGGCCATTACGAGAAGGCCTTCGTGTCGCGCATCTACAACGGATTGAGCCGTCGATTGTTCAATGTCGGGGTCCGCGACCTCAACAACGTGAAAGCGTGGCGCCGCGAGGTGATGGCCCATGTGCCGAACCGGCCCGATTGGCATCGCTACATGGTCGTCGTCGCGGCGGCCGATGGTTGCACGCTGAAAGAGGTCCCGATCCCGCTGTACGCGCGGCATGCCGGGCGCTCCAAGTTCGGGTGGTCGCGTATCCCGGTCGGTGTGCTCGACATGGTCGCGGTGTGGTTCGAGTTGCGCTTCGGCCAGAAGCCGTTGCTGCTCTTCGGCATGCTCGGCGCGATGTTGTTCGCGATCGGCACCCTCCTGGGCGCCGGCGCACTGCTGTGGCTGGCCTTCACCGGCGATGGCGTGCGCGCGGTGTGGACCCTCGTGCAGACCGCACTCATCCTCGGCAGCGTGTTCTTCGCGACCGGGCTCCTCGGCGAGCAGGTCGCGGCCCAACGCGCCGAAGTGCGGGAGCTCCGCCGCGAGCTCGATGCGCGGTCGCGCAACGCGGACGACTGACCAGCGCGTGCGCGTCCTCTTCGTCACGCACAACGCACCGCGGCACGCGGGCGACGCGCCCGGTTCGTTCGTGCTGCGGCTGGCGGTCGCCCTCCGCGATGCGGGGGTGACGGTGGAGATCATCGCGCCGCACGCGGCAGGACTGACCGCCCACGATACGATCGAAGGCATCCGTATCGAGCGGGTGCGCTATGCGCCTGACGCACGCGAGACGCTGGCGTACGAAGGCACGATGGCGCAACAGGTCGCCGCCTCGTGGACCGCGAAGCGTGACCTCCTCGGCCTGATGCTCGCCCTCCGGCGTGCGACGGCGCGCCGCGCCAGCGAGTTCGATGTCGTCCACGCGCACTGGTGGTTCCCCACGGGACTGCCGCTGGCGTTCGGCGGGCGCGGCGGTCGACCACTGGTGGTGACGCTGCACGGCAGCGATGTGCGCCTCGCGGGCGGATCGCTGGCGCGACGACTGTTCCGCGCGGTGGCGGCTCGCACGGCGCGCATCACGGCGGTCTCCGAGTGGTTGGCACAGGAGACGGTGCGACTCACCGGTGCGACCAGGCCCACGGTGGTGCCGATGCCGGTGGACACGAGCGTGTTCACTCCGGGGACCGGTCTGCGCGCTGGCATGCTCTTCGTCGGGAAGCTCGACGCGCAGAAGGGGCTGCGGGTGCTCTTGGACGCGCTCCCGACCATCTCGGCCAGCGTGGGGATGCTCACCATCGTCGGCGACGGGCCCGATGCGGCGGCGTTGCGTGCGCACGCGGTGGCGCGCGGTGTGCAGGATCGCGTGCAGTGGCTCGGCGCACTGCCACAACCCTCGCTGGTGCCGCTGTACCAGCAGGCGAGGGTCGTCGTACTGCCCGCCACGGCCCCTGAGGGCCTCGGGCTGGTCGCGGTCGAAGCCCAACTGTGCGGCGCACCGGTGGTGGCGTCTGCGACCGGTGGATTGGTGGACGTCGTGGGTGGCGCGCCGACGTCGCGTCTCGTGCCGCCTGTCGATGTCGCCGCGCTCAGCACGGCGATCAGCGAGGTGAGTGCGCTGGCGGCTCCCACCGCCGTGGCGCCGACCATCGCGCGGTTCACGCCTGCGGCGGTCGCGGCACAGTACGCGGCGCTGTATCGCGAGGTCACGGCGTGATGCGGCCCCGCGACATCGGCGTGCGCGTGGCGCAGCTCGGACTGGCGGCCTTGGTCGTGTGGTTCGCGTGGCGTGAGCTCGCGCCGCGCTGGGACGAAGTGCAGACCGCGCGGGCCGAGATCACGCTCAGGTGGACGTGGATCCTGGCGTCGGTCGCACTCGTCATCACCAGCTATGCCATCCTCATTGAGACGTGGCGCTCGACGCTCGCGCGGTGGGGACATGCCGTGCCGTACCCACTGGCGATGCGCATCTGGGTGATCTCGAATCTGGGCAAGTATCTGCCCGGCAAGATCTGGCAGATCACGGCGATGGGCACGATGGCACGCGATGCGGGTGTGCCCGCCGTGGCCGCCATCGGGTCGTCCCTGCTCACGGCACTCATCAATCTGCTCGCGGGTGGTGTGGTCGTGCTCATCGCCGCCGCGGGCGCCGGTCTGATCCCGCCCGTGGTGAGTGCCGTCGGCGCGGCCGGGATCGTCGGCTTCCTGCTGCTGCCGTCAGTGCTCCCGCACCTGGCGACTCGCATCGCACATTGGCGCGGCCGCGACATCACCATGCCGGCGCTCCGGGTGAGCGACGTCCTGCGGATCTTCATCGGGTGCACGGTCGCGTGGTGTCTGTACGGGATCGCCTTCCAGTGGCTGGCGTGGGGCACGCTGCCCGGCGCAGGTGGCGCGACGCGGTACTATATCGCCACTTTTACAGTGTCGTACCTCGCCGGATTCCTCGCGCTGTTCGCTCCGGGCGGGGTCGGGGTTCGCGAGGTCGGCCTGCTGGCGATGCTCCCGCAGTTCGGTCTGATGTCGCACGGCAACGCGGCCCTGGTGGCGGTGATCTCGCGGGTGTGGCTGACCGTCCTCGAGCTACTGCCTGGCTTGGTGCTCCTTCTTGTGTGGCCAGTGCGGCGCACTTCTTCATCTGACGTATGACTTCTGACTCGTCCCTCGCTGTGACCGACGACGCGCCGCGCTTTGCGCTGGCGTGGGCGATGCTGGCCTGCGCCTTCGCGACGCTGACGCTGGCGTATCCGGCCCTCACCGGTGGATTCCTCGTGTCGCTCCATAGCGACCAGTACATCGCGGGCTACGCCTTCCGCGAGTTCGCCGCCGCCGCCCTGCAGGCAGGGGAGGGCTTCCCGCAGTGGAATCCGTATCTGTTCGGCGGGATGCCGTACATGGATGCCATGCA
>JBEIVF010000071.1:0-8971 GCA_040374005.1 Gemmatimonadaceae bacterium
ACAATCCACCCGGATCTCCGGTGTTGCGACGTACTTGGGGACATCCGCCAGCGATTCGCGCACCGTCTGCCCCGAGTCCGCGAGGATCCGCAGCAACCGGGCCGCCGCGTACAGCGCGTCATCATGCCCGTAGAACCCTTCGGAGAAGAACATGTGCCCCGACATCTCACCGGCGAGCGGCGCCTGGCGCAACTTCATCTGTTCCTTGATCAGCGAATGCCCGGTCTTCCACATCACGGGCACGCCGCCGGCCTTCGTGATCGCGTCCGGGAGCGACTGCGAGCACTTCACGTCGAAGATGATGGACTGCCCCGCGCCGGTGCGCGCCAGCACGTCCCGCGCATACAGGATGAGCAGCGTGTCGCCCCACACGATGTCGCCCTCGCCATCCACGACGCCGATGCGATCGGCGTCGCCGTCGAACCCGATGCCGATCTCCGCCCCATCCCGCTTCACCTGCGCGATGAGATCCTGCAGGTTCTCGACGACGGTGGGATCCGGATGGTGATTGGGGAACGACCCGTCGCTCTCGGCGAACAGGGCCGTGCTCGTCACGCCGAGCTTGGCGAACAACTGCGGCGCGACCACGGCGCCCACCCCGTTGCCGCAATCGTAGACGATGCGCATCGGACGCGCGAGCGGTCCCGTGCGCGCCACGATGTCGTCGATGTAGCGATCCAGCACATCGTCGGTGCGCGTGGTGCCGGTGCCCGTGCGGAACGCCGACGTCTCGATGATCGCGCGCATGGCCTGGATCTTCTCGCCGTGCAGCGAGCTCGTGCCCAAGCACATCTTGAAGCCGTTGAACTCCGGCGGGTTGTGCGATCCGGTGATCTGGATCCCGCCGACCACATCGAGGTGATGCAGCGACCAGTACATGGTCGGTGTCGGCACCACGCCGATATCGACGACGCTCACCCCAGAGCCCGTGAGGCCCGCCACCAACGCATCGCGCAAGGCGTCGCCGCTCGGGCGATTGTCGCGTCCCACGACGATGGTGCCGGCCTTCCCCGCGCGCTGGAGCATCACCGCATAGGCGCGGCCGATCGCGTGCGCGGCGTCGACGGTGAGCTCCTCATCCACGATGCCGCGAATGTCATACTGCCGGAAGATGCCGGCGGCGATGCTCATCGTGTATCACTCCGTGGAATGCTGACGGACGAGCCCGCCATCGGCGCGCCCTGTTCGGCCCACCGCACCAGCGGCGTCGCCACGATGCCGAGCACGAGGATCGCGACGGCCGTGGCACCGATCACGATGCGCGTGAACGGCCCCGTGGCCCCGACGCGGTGATCCGCCGGACGATCCTTCATGAACATCAACATCACGAGGTAGAGATAGAATCCCGCACTGATCGCGGACGTGGGCACGAGGGCGACCGCCACCCACGGCATCGTGAACGGCCCCGACAGCGACGCGTCGAGCATGTACCACTTGGCCATGAACCCACTGCCGCCGAAGATCGGGAAGCCGAGCAACGCGAACATGTAGATGCCCATGGCCATCGCCAACCACGGCCGCTCGTGCCAGAGCCCATGGTAATCCGCCAGCCCCAAGCGTCCTTCGTTCGGCCGACTCACGGCCCCGACGACGGCGAACGATCCCAGCGTCGCCAAGGTGTACGACACCAAGTAGAACAGCAACGCACTCCGACCGAGCGAGGTGTTGGCCAGGACCGCGATGAGCAGATACCCCGAGTGCACGATGCTCGAGTACGCCAGCATGCGCTTGATGTTCTGCTGCGGCAGCGCGACGACCGAGCCCACGATCATGGTCAGGATCGCCACGGCCATCAATGGCCCGCGCCACAGCTCGACGGCGAGCGGGAACGCCTCGCTCCAGACCCGCAGGAACGCCGCGAACGACGCCGCCTTCACCGTGGCCGCCATGAACGCGGTGACCGCGGTCGGTGACCCCTCGTACACGTCAGGCGCCCACATGTGGAACGGCGCCGCCGACACCTTGAACGCGAACCCGATGAGCATCAGCGCGATGCCGACATGCAGCACGCCCGCACTCGGGCCGAGGCCCGCCCCCACGGCGGCGCCGATCTCCGCCAAGTTGGTGCTGCCCGTCGCGCCGTAGACCAGGGCGATACCGAACAGCAAGAACGCGGTGGAGAACGAGCCCAGCAAGAAGTACTTCAGCGCGCTCTCGGCCGACCGGCCACTGCGGCGATTGATGCCCGCCAGCACATAGACCGCGAGCGACATGATCTCGATGGCGAGGAAGAGCACCATGAGATCGCGCGCCGCGCCCATCAGCATCATACCGCCCGAGGCGAAGAGCGTGAGCACGTGGGTCTCACCCAAGCGCACGCCCTCGCGCACGTTGTCCTCGATGGCGAGCGCGATGGTCCCGAAGGCCCCGAGCAGCACCACGACCGCGACCGCGAACCGGAACGGATCGGAGGCCACCGGACCCGCACCCGCGCCGCGCCCCTGCGCGGCCATCGTGATCACCATCGCCACGGCCGCCAGGATCACGCCTAGGGCGCCCACGCCGACGAAGCGCTGCGTCGCGTCGCTATCACCCTTGCTCGCTGCGACCAGCATGAGGAGCATGGCGCCGACGAACATCACCGCCTCAGGGGCGATCGCGAGCGAGAGCTCGAGGGGGATCGTCAGATCGAACGGCATCTAGCGGCCCTCCCCATAGCTCGGGACGGAGATGTCCGTCGAGCCCGCATCCACCTGCATCATCACTTCCTTCAGGCGCGGCTCCATGCGACGGAGCAACGGCGCCGGATGCACCCCGATGTACACGATGATCGCCGCCACGGGCACCATCATACAGACCTCTCGCCAGTTCATGTCGGGGAGGTTGCGATTCTCCGGCTTGTCCAGCGCATTGAAGAGCACGCGCTGCGTGGCCCACAGCATGAAGAGCGCCGAGAGCACCACGGACGTCGCCGCGATCACCGTCAGCAGCGGTTGTGTCTGGAACGACCCCGCCAAGACCAGGAACTCGCCGATGAACCCGTTGGTCCCCGGCACCGCGATAGAGGACATCACGGCGAGCATCAAGAACAACGAGTACACGGGCATGACGCGCGCAAGACCACCGAAGGCCGAGAGCGCACGCGTGTGCCGGCGGTCGTACACCATGCCGATCATCAAGAACAGCGCGCCAGTGGAGAGACCGTGCGACAGCTGCACCATCATCGCGCCTTGCATGGACTCCAAGGTCATGGAGAAGATGCCGAGCACCACGAGCCCCATGTGCGAGACCGACGAGTACGCCACCAGCCGCTTGAAGTCCGTCTGCACGAGGGCCACGAGGGCGCCGTACACGACACCGACCACGGCCAGCGTCAGGATCGTGTACCGCACGACCGGCTGGAAGGCGATGTCCGGGAACAGCGGCAACGAGAACCGCAGCAACCCGTAGGTGCCCATCTTGAGCAGAATGGCGGCGAGGTCGACCGACCCCTCGGTCGGCGCCTCCACGTGCGCATCCGGCAGCCACGTGTGGAACGGGAACAGCGGGATCTTGACCGCGAAGGCGGAGAAGAACGCGAGGAACAGCCAGAAACGCTCATTGACCGAGAGCGTCGGGGCCACCGCCAGGATCGCGTCGTACGCGAAATCGGGGCGTCCCGTCACCGGATCTGTGGCCGCGAGCCCTAGATACAGGATCGCCAGCAACATCAGGAGCGAGCCGACGAGTGTGTAGATGAAGAACTTGATGGCCGCGTACAGTCGGCGCTCCCCGCCCCAGATCCCAATGATGAAGAACATCGGGACCAACACGATCTCCCACATCATGTAGAAGAGGAACGTATCGCGCGCCATGAACACGCCCATCATCCCCGTGGTCAACACGAGGAAGAGACCGTGATACGTGTGTACCCGCTTGTCGATGCTCGTCCACCCCGATAGCACAGCGATCGGCATCAAGAACGTCGTCAGCAGGATCAGGAAGATCGAGATCCCGTCCAGCGCGAGTGAGAACCGGATGCCCCAGTGCGGCATCCAGGGCAGATCCACGGCGAACTGGTAGCCGCCGAAGGGGTCGAAGCTCCACCAGAGTCCGGTGGAGAGCAGGAACATCGTGAGGAACGTCGCTAAGGTGACCCAGCGCGCCGCATCATCACTCGCGGGGCCGGTCCACCCAGCGCGCTCAGCGACGAACCCGTGAACCCACAGGATGATCACACCCACGAGCGGGATCGACAACAAAGTCGGGAGGATCCAGCTCCCGTAATGGATGGACTGCAGGAAGGCGTTCATGGGCTCACCCGATCCTGATCAAGGCCAAGACCACGATCGCACCGATCACGAGCACCCACGCGTACGTATTCACGCGGCCGTTCTGCAACGCGGACCCCATGCGACCCACGAGCCACGGGAAGCGCCACCCGGCGCCATCCACCCCGATGCCGTCGATCAGACCACGATCGATCCCGCGATACAGCACCGACTGGGCGAACCAATGCAACGGGCGCACGATCATGGCGTCGTAGATCTCATCGACATAGTACTTGTGGAACAACACCTTGCTGAATCCCGTCCACGGCGACAGATCCTCCTTCGCCGGCAGGATGACCTGACGACGGAACCACCAAATGGCGCCGCCGACACTGGCCACGGCGATGAACGTCGCGAGGCCGACGAGGACATACTCGGTGGACGCGGCCAGGTGTGGCAGCTCGCCCATCCCGATGGTGCGGGCGGCGGCGCCAACGACCGGGTCGAGCCAGTGCTCCAGCGTCGCGGTCGGTCCCAGCGGGACCAGATGCGTGAGGAAGATCGGGAGGTTCAACCAGCCGGCCGTCAGCGCCAAGACGCCGAGCACGGCCAACGGGACCGACATCACCCACGGCGACTCGTGCAGCTCGCCGCGCTCACCTGGACCCGTGCGGTTCTCACCGTGGAAGGTGAGCCACATCATCCGTGTCATGTAGACGGCCGTCATCGCCGCCGCGATCGTCAACATCACCCACGACGCATAGAGGATCGTGCTCCCAGGGATCCCGAGCCACGTTGCCTCAGCCAGTGTGGTGTGATGCGCCCGCGCGAACAAGCCCGCGAGGATCTCGTCCTTGGAGAAGAACCCGGCCAGTGGCGGGATCCCGGCGATGGCCAGCGTGGCGATCCACATCGTCGTTGCCGTGACCGGCATGAACTTCGCCAAGCCGCCCATGTTGCGCATGTCCTGCGCGTCGTCGTGCTTGCCCGTCGCGTGATACGCGTGATGCATCGAGTGGATCACCGAGCCCGCCCCCAAGAACAGCAGGGCCTTGAAGAAGGCATGGGTGGTCAGATGGAACACGCCGGCGACATACGCGCCGGCGCCAACGGCCGCGAACATGTAGCCGAGTTGGGAGACGGTCGAGTACGCCAAGACCTTCTTGATGTCCCACTGCTTGAGCCCGATGGTCGCCGCGAACAGCGCCGTGAGCGATCCGATCACCACCACCGTCAGCGACGCCACCGGCGCCGCCGCAAACAGGAAGCTGGACCGCGCGATCAAGTACACGCCGGCCGTGACCATCGTCGCCGCATGGATCAGCGCCGACACGGGCGTCGGACCCGCCATCGCATCCGGCAACCACACATACAAGGGCAACTGCGCGCTCTTGCCGGTACATCCCACGAACAGGGCGAGCGCGATCGCCGTGAGCAGGACATCGCCGGGCGCGACACCCGCCACCGCCGACTGCACCCCAGCGAAGTCGAGCGCATGCCAGTTGGCGAACATCAGGAACATCGCGATCAGGAAACCGAGATCGCCGATACGATTGACGATGAAGGCCTTCTTGCCGGCGTCCGCGTTCTTCTTGTCGCCGAACCAGAAGCCGATCAGCAGGTACGAACACAGTCCGACGCCTTCCCACCCGACGAACATCACCGGGTAGCTGCCACCCAAGACCAACAGCAGCATGAAGAAGACGAACAGATTCAGATACAGGAAGTACCGGGCATAGGCCGAGTCCTTGGCCATGTACCCGACGCTGAACAGATGGATGAGCGTCCCGACGCCAGTGATGACCAGCGTCATCACGAGCGAGAGCTGGTCGAGCCAGAGCGTGGCGCCGAGACGGATGTTCCCCGCCTCCATCCACGTGAAGTACTCGCGCACGAACGGGACCGGCGCGTCCACGCCCGACATGGCGAGCAGGATGGAGAGCGCCAGCCCGAAGGCCGCGGCCATCACCCCCACCCCGATGATCGACACCGGGTAGAACCACTTGTGACGGGCGTCGTGGTGCTCGACCGCCTCGTCCGTGCCCAGATGCTCGCCGGAGTGGTGGATCGAGTCCACCTGGCCCGCATCGTGGGCCTCCTCGACGAGCGCGCGCAGCTCGGCCGTCACGCCGGTGATGTGCTCACCATGTGCGCCGACACCACGCTTGCCCCAATGCTTGGCATCGGGATCGTACGGCCCCGGCTTCCACTCCGAGATGCCGGAGATCAGCGCATGGATGAGGGCGCCGGCGAGCGGCAGCAGCAGGACCACCCAGATCCACTCCGCCGCCGTCCCATCGAGCGGATGCGTACCGGCGACGCCGGCCTGAAGAAGAGCGTTCATCCGCGGAGGAGTCCGATGTCGTCGAGGTCCACCGTCTGGCGGTGGCGGAAGAGCGCGATCACGATGGCGAGCCCCACAGCCGCCTCAGCCGCCGCGACGGTCATCACGAAGATGACGAAGACCTGCCCTCCCATCCCATGCAACTTGGAGAAGGCGACGAACGCCAGGTTCACGGCATTGAGCATCAGCTCCACGCACATGAACACGATCAGCGCATTGCGGCGCGTGAGGACGCCGACGACGCCGATCGCGAACAACGCCGCCGAGAGCGCGAGCGCTTCGTTGATCATGCGTTCGTCCTCCGGCCGAGGACGACGGCGCCCACGATGGCCACGAGGATGAGTACCGACGTCAGCTCGAAGGCCAACAGGTACTCCCGGAAGAGCGGGTCGGCGATGACCGCGACCGCGCCCCCCTCGGCTGGCGGCGGATTGCCGATGGGCTGCGGCAGGACCGGCAACCAGTCGGGATTCGTCAACACCGCCAGCTCACTCAGGAGCACGAGGGCCACCGCCGCGGCCGTGAGGCGGACGCCACCGCTCCGCTGGTCCGTGACCGCATCCGCGTGGCCGAGGTTCAGGAGCATGACCACGAACAAGAAGACGACCATGATCGCGCCGGCATACACCAGCACTTGGATCGCCCCGATGAAGTGGGCATCCATCATCACATACAACGCCGCCAGCGAGAACATCACGTTCACCAACCACATCGCCGCGGCGACGGGACTGCGCCGCGTGACGAACAGGATGGCCGATGCCAGCGCAATGAGCCCGAAGAGGTAGAAGTGGAACGAGTAGAAGAGCGGATATTCGGGCCGCATCACTCCCCCTTCGGGTGCGCGGGATCCCACAACTCTGACACCGGATGGGTCTGCGCCGTCAGACGCTCCAGATCGTACACGAACCCCTCCCGGCTGTACTCCGCATTCTCAAAATGCTGCCCCAGGTGGATGGCCTCCTCCGGGCAGACCTCCTGACAGTAGCCGCAGAAGATGCAGCGGAACTCATCGATCTCGAACACCAGCGGATATCGGTTTCCAGCTTCATCCTCACCCGGGACCAGCTTGATGCAATTGGCCGGACACCCCGTCGGGCACAGCCCGCATGCGACGCACTTGGCCTGCCCGGTCTCCGTGGTAAGCATGCGGTGCGTGCCACGCCACCGCGGTGACACCGGCCACTTCTCCTCCGGATACTGCACCGTGACCTTGTGCGGGTCGACCATGTGCTTGAACGTGTTCGCCAGCCCCTTGATCGTCGCGCGGACGTAACTCGCTTCGTCCGTCGGGCGCTCGACCGTCTTCACACCGATGGCCATCAGTCCCCTCCTTCCTGCATCGCCGGTACGCGCGCCTGGAGCGCCGCGACCCGCCGTTTATCGAGACGCGAGGACGCAGGGCTGAGGAGTCGACCCTTGTCGACCAGCACCGCGAGCCCGACGACCAACACGAGGTTGACCCCGAAGAGGATCAACCCGAAGAGCGGTCCACGACCGATCCCCGCAAAATCCAGACCCACGCTCAGGCTCGCGATCAACACGAGATAGGCCAGCGAGACCGGCAAGAAGACCTTCCAGCCGAGCGACATCAATTGGTCATATCGGAACCGCGGCACGGTCCAGCGGATCCACATGAAGAAGAAGATGAAGAAGGCGAGCTTCGCGAAGAACGCGACGAAGGTCAGCAGCGACTTGACCGGTAGCCACGGGGCGACGTTGTCCCACTGCGTGAACGGGATGTCCCAGCCACCAAAGAACAGACTCACGATCAGCGCGCTGGCGGTGATCATGTTGGCGTACTCCGCGATGAAGAACATCGAGAACTTCATGGCCGAATACTCCGAGTGATACCCGGCGACCAACTCGGATTCCGCTTCCGGCATGTCGAACGGCGAGCGGTTCGTCTCGGCGAACGACGACACGATGAACACGAAGCAGGCCACCGACAGCAGGAACACGTTCCACCCCTGCGTCGCCTGTTGCTGGATGATCGCGTCGATCGTCACGTTGCCCGCGAGCAGCAACACCGCGACCGCGCTCAGCCCCATCGAGATCTCGTAGCTGACCATCTGGGCCGAGGAACGGAGCCCCCCGAGCAACGAATACTTCGAATTGGACGACCAGCCGGCGAGCACAATGCCGTACACCCCGAGGGACGCGATCGCCAACGTGAACAGGAAGCCCACGGGCAGATCGGCGACGACGAGGTCGATCCGGCCCCACGGGGTCGGGAGCGGCGCCCCGAACGGGATCACGGACCATGTGAGGAACGCGGGAATGAACGCGAGCGCCGGCGCGATGACGAACAGCAACTTGTCCGCCGCATCCGGATACGTCTCTTCCTTCATGATGTTCTTGACGCCGTCCGCCGCGGGCTGGAGCAACCCCATCGGCCCCGCGCGGTTGGGACCGCGACGGTCCTGGATCCACGCCGAGA
>JBEIVF010000080.1:0-8291 GCA_040374005.1 Gemmatimonadaceae bacterium
GGTCAGCAGAAGTTCCTCGCGCCGGGTCCCGGAGCGGAAGATGTCGATGGCCGGGAACAGGCGCTTGTCCACCAGGCGGCGGTCCAGGTGCAGTTCCATGTTGCCGGTGCCCTTGAACTCTTCGAAGATCACGTCGTCCATGCGCGAGCCGGTCTCGACGAGCGCGGTGGAGATGATGGTCAACGAGCCGCCGCCGTGTTCGGGCAGGATGTTGCGGGCCGAGCCGAAGAACGCCTTGGGCTTGGCCATGGCCGACGAATCGAGACCGCCGGAGAGCGTGCGTCCGGTGCCGCGCTCGGCGGTGTTGTGCGCGCGGGCCATGCGCGTGAGCGAGTCGAGGACGATGACGACGTCCTGGCCCATCTCGACCAAGCGACGCGCGCGTTCGAACACGATCTCGCACACTTCGACGTGGCGCTTGGCGGTCTGATCAAAGGAGGAGGCGATGACTTCGCCCACGCCCCACGAGATGGCTTCGCTGACTTCTTCGGGCCGCTCGTCCACGAGCAGGATGAGCAGCGTGGCGTTGGGATGGTTCTTGGCCACGCCTTCGGTGATGGCGTGGAGCAGCATCGTCTTGCCGGCGCGGGCCGGGGCGACGATGAGGGCGCGCTGGCCGTAGCCGATGGGGGCGATGAGGTCGATGGCGCGCCGGGTGAGCTCGGGGCCGCCCTTGGCGGAGCCGCCGGACTCGAGGGTGAGGCGCCGCTCGGGGTACGAGGCGGTCAGCGACTGGAAGTCGGGGCGGCGGCCGAGTTCGTCGGGGGCCACGCCGTTGATGGTCGTGATCTCGGCGACGGTCATGCGGCCGCGGGGATCGAAGCCGGCCTTGGCGCTGATGAGGTCGCCGCGCCGGAGCCCGTGCTGCCGCATGAGGTGCGGCGGCACGAAGGGGTCGGAAGGGGCGCCGAGGTAGCTATTGATGGGCTGCCGGATGTAGCCGGCGTCGCGGGCCACGTCGAACCAGCCGGTGACGTCCTGGTCGGCGATGAGCGGGGCCATGGGCGGTCCGCCCTGCGGGGCTCCGTTGCCGCCGCCTTCACGTCCGACGGGGGCGCCGTCACGGCCGCGTCCGCGGCGCTGGCGTCCTCGTCCGCGTCGTCCGCGGGCATCGCGGTCTCCGCCACGGTCGGGCCCGCGGTCAGCGCCGCGGTCGTCGCGGGGACGCTCGGGGCGGCCCCCCTCGTAGGGGGCGCTGCTGGCCGGTGTGGCGGCGGGCGGTCCGCTGGGGGTATCGGGCCGTTCGGCGATGGGGGCTGCCGACGGGGCCGCTTCGGCGCTGGGGTCAGCGCTGTCGCGGTAGGGGTTTTCTTCGCCTTCGGTGAGTGGCGTGGCGCTCGGACGGCCACGACCGCGTCGAAACGGTCGACGACGCTCGGTCATTGAGATGTGATACGGGTACGGGCTCGCGCGGCGGACTGAGTTCACGCCGAGCGGTGGGCCGATGACTGCGTGTTGTTGAAAGCGTCCCGGTCGAGAGCGGCGGCATCACGCCAGCCGTGGGATCGAGAGGCCGGGGACTGAGGGCGTCCCGGGCTACCCCTTGAGTATGGGGCGCTTGCCGCCGTGGCGCAAGGGCGGGTCAGGGCTGTTCGGGGATACCGCCGAGTTTGCGGGAGAGGGCGACGAGGCGTCGGACGAGGTCCATCATGCGTCCGCAGGCGGCGGCGGTGGATGGGGAGGGGTCTTTGCGTTGGAGCAGTTGGATCTCGGCCATGAGCGCGGTGAGGGGGTTGTTGATGGCGTGCTGCATGGTGCGCCGGGGGCCGTCGTCGGACATCGGTGGGCGGGGTGAGAGAGACTAGATTTCGCCAATGATCGACAATCGCCCAACGCCTGCCGCGCGCCTTGCTGATGCTGTGGCCGACTATCGCACCAATCCCGACGTCCCGAAACTCCTGTCCCGCCTGCGTGCCGTGTCGGCCGACGCTGACCCCGACACGTTAGCCGCGGCGGTGGAGCCGTTCCGCGACATCCCGGAGGTGGCGGGGCCCATCTATGAGACCATCGTGGCCAAGCGTCCCGACGACGCGCGGGCGATGGTGATCCTGGCCAACGCCTATTGGTTGAGCGGTCGCGGGCCCGATGTGGTGGGGGCCTTGGCCTCGCGGGCGATCGCCGCCGACGCCGGCAATCGCGGTGCGTGGCATTTGTGGGCGTTGACGGCGGAGAAGCCGCGCGAGCGCATGAACCGCTGGGAGCAGGTGGCCAAGCGGTTCACGGAGGACGATCTGGCGAAGGCGGCGCTGGCCGACAACGCCGCGTCGGTGGCAGGCTCCGATGATGATCCGGTGGCGAAGCAGTTGGCCATTGATACGTTCACGGATCTGCTCGGGCGGGCCAAAACTGTGCAGCAGCGAGCGGCTCTGGAGAATGCACTCAGTGCGCTGAGGGCGTGACCGGCAACGGCAACTGATTGAACGCTGAGAACGCTGATCGACGCTGACGCGCGCTGAAACGGCAAACAGAAGGGGAACGACTCGCGGTGAGTGGTTCCCCTTCGTGCTCCTCGGAACCATCGTCATGCTTGCGCTTCTTCGTGTTCCCCTTGATGCCGACAGCTGACAGTTGGGTGATCTCGGCGGGTGCCGAGAGGGTAAATCGACCGGCGTACTCCGCCCCGTCGGCGTCACGCGCGGGGTCCGCGCGGCGAGCAGATCGGCCGCCGAGATGACCGGGCAGGGGGGCAACGCCGCGCCAGTGGTGGCTTCAAACGGCAGAGCCAGTCGCAGGAGTCCCGCCCACGGAAGAGAGCGGCAGGCGGCTATATTCACGGTCGACTCCGCTGTGGCTGGGTCGTCCATTTCGTCGCCGTCGTCACCTGATCTCCACCCCCATGATCGACATCACCGTCCCCCCCCTCGGCGAGTCCATCGTCGAGGCCACCATCTCCCGCTGGACCAAGGCCGAAGGCGAGGCCGTGACGCAGGGCGAGACCCTCGTGGAGCTGGAGACCGACAAGATCACCGTCGAGGTCCCGGCCCCCAAGAGCGGCGTGCTTGCCAAGCGCCTCAAGGCCGAGGGTGATGTGGTGCCGGTGGGCGAGCTCCTGGGCTCGCTGGACGAGACAGCGACGGCCGGAGCCGCAGCGCCCTCGGCGGCTCCCGCGGCCTCCACGCCCGCTCCGGTGGCCGCGGCGGCGCCTTCGGGCGGTACGCAGCGCGTGGCGCCCAGTGCGCAGCGGCTGGCGGCCGAGCAGGGGGTGTCGACGGCGGGCATCGCCGGTACCGGCCGCGGTGGCGTGGTGAGCAAGCCCGACGTGGTCGCGGCAATGAGCGCGCCCACGGCTCCGGCCTCCGTGGCGGTCAAGGCCGCGGCGCCCGTGATCGCCGCCGGTGAGCGTGAGTCGCGCGAAAAGATGACCACGCGCCGCAAGCGCATCGCCGATAATCTGCTGCTCTCGCACCACTCCACGGCGCATCTCACGACGTTCAACGAGATCGACATGAGCGCGATCATCGCGCTCCGTGAACGGCTCAAGGAGCGCACCGAGAAGGAGCACGGCGTCAAGCTCAGCTTCATGCCGTTCTTCGCCAAGGCCGCCGTCATGGCGCTCAAGGCGTACCCGGTGGTCAATGCGCAGATCGACGGCGATCACATCGTGTACAAGCACTATGTGAACCTCGGCATCGCCGTGGCCAGCGAGCAGGGCCTCGTCGTGCCCAACGTCAAGGACGCGCAGGCCAATGGCATCCTCGACATCGGCCGCGACATCGCGTCACTGGCCAAGCGCGCGCGCGACAACAAGCTGACGATGGACGACCTCACGGGCGGCTCGTTCACCATCACCAACGGCGGCGTGTTCGGTTCGTTGATCTCCACCCCGATCATCAACTTCCCGCAGGTGGCCATCCTCGGCTTGCACAAGACGCAGGACCGCGCGGTGGTGGTGAATGGGCAAGTAGTAGTGCGCCCGATGATGTACGTGGCGCTGAGCTACGATCACCGCATCATTGACGGGCAGCAAGCGGTGTTGTTCTTGGTGCGCTTCAAGGAGCTGATGGAAGATCCGGGCGCGATGCTGGTCGAGTGATGTAGGTCACTCTCACCGTGCGGCGACTAGCCTCAACGGATCCTCCGCGCCGCATACGCACTCGTGATGGCGCTCCCACGTTTCAGTGCCCCCACCTCGGCATCGCGCCGCTGAGACTCGATGGGGTCGCGCTCCGCACGGCCCCTACCGCGTCGTCGGTTCCAGCGACGGCATCACGTTGTGCAGATCCGTCTCCCACTTGGGCATCGTCACGCCCCACGTGGCGTGCAGCTTCGCCGAACTGAGCACCGAGTACTTGGGCCGCGATGCTGGCGTGGGGTACTCGGCGGTCGTGATGGGCGAGAGCGTCTGCAGCGTTTGCTCGCTCTTCTTGGGATCGTGCGCGATCACCTGCTCGGCGAAGTGATACCAGCTCGTGCTGCCCTTGGCGGTCATGTGGTACAGCCCCCCGCGATCACCGAGCGCTTCGGGCGCTGGTGTGCCGGTGCCGATGAGTTGTTGCAGCACCTCCGCGGTGACGGCCGCCACGCGCCCGGCCCACGTGGGCGTGCCGCACTGATCGTTGACCACACCGAGCTCGGTGCGCTGGTGCGCCAGCCGCAGCATGGTGCGTGCGAAGTTGCTGCCGTGCGCGCCGTACACCCACGAGGTGCGGAAGATCAGGTGCGCCACGCCGGAGGCGGCGATGGCCTGCTCGCCCGCGAGCTTGGAGGCGCCGTACACGTTGAGCGGGCCGGTGGCATCGGTCTCGGTGTACGCCTTCTTGTGATCGCCGTCGAACACGTAGTCCGACGAGAAGTGCACCATCAAGGCGCCGTGCTTGGCCGCCCACTCGGCGATCAGCTTAGTGGCCTCGGCGTTGACGCGGTGGCACAGCTCGTGGTCGCGCTCGGCGTTGTCGACGGCGGTGAAGCCGGCGGCGTTGACGATCACATTGGGCGCGATGGCGTCGAGTGTGGCGGCGATGACATCGAGCTCGGCCAGATCCAGCACCCGCCGCGTGGCCGGGATGAGCTTGCCGAGGGCGGCGAGGCGGGGGCGGAGCTCATGGCCCACCTGGCCGGTGGCGCCGGTCAGGAGGATACGGGTGTCGGGTGCGGTCATGTGGGAAATCTAGTCGGGGGGGAATGATGATGGCGGGGATTTTCTGCCATCGCGCGTGGCGGGGCGAGCGGCGACCATTCGGAATCCGACCCTGACCCGACCCCCACATGATCCTCCGTCAGCTTGCCAAGTGGCTACACGTGGCTACATTGCGTGGTATGACCCAACGCATCGGGATCCGCGAACTCAAGGATTCGCTTAGCGCGGTTTTGCGCGAGCTCACCCCCGGTGCGGTCGTGGACATCACGGACCGCGGTCAGGTGGTGGCGCATCTGGTGGCGGCGACGGGAGCGGGGTCGTCGCGGTACGAACAACACCGCGCGGCGGGCACCATCCAAGTTGGGCGATCGCGGCGTGGCGCTCTCGCCGACTGGCCACAGCCGATCGGCGTCACCGTGCCGCTCGATGTGATCCAGGCCGCGATCGACGCGGAACGCGATGAGTGACAAGGCGAGTCTTACGGTGTTCATCGAGTCGAGCGCGCTGATCGCGGCGATCGCTCGGCAAGATCCGTCGGCCGTCACCGCAATCCGGCAAGCGCGCCGCCACGTGATGTCCGCCCTCACGGTCGCGGAATCGCGACGCACGTTGGATCGCTTGGAGCGGGACGGAGCGCTGACGGCACTCCAGGCAGCGCGTGCGCGCCGCGAACTCGATGCATTGCTTGAGCAGAGCGACGTCATTCCGATCGGTAAAGACATCTTGGATCGTGCCGCGCAGCCATTTCGCGTGGAGCCGGTACGCACCCTCGACGCGATCCACTTAGCGACGCTGGACTGGGTCGGCGAACCGTCGACGCGACTGACCGTCCTGACTCGGGATCGGCGCGTCGCCGAGAACGCGCGGGCCGAGGGGTACGAGGTGCGCTAGACCCGCACCACCACCTTCCCGAACTGCGCCCCGCTCTCCAACCGCTCCAGCGCCGCGCGCCCATCGGCCAAGTCAAAGTGTGAGTCCACCACTGCCGTGAGCCGCCCCGCGATCAACTCGTCGGTGATCGCACTGAACTCGGCGTCGCTCCCCATCGTGGAGCCCATCAGCGTCCACTGATTCCAGAACAGTTTGCGCACGTCGGTCTCGAGCATTGGGCCGCTGGTGCCGCCGCACGTCACGAGGCGCCCCCCACGGCCGAGTGCGCCGAGGGATTGCTGCCAGGTGGCGCTGCCGACGGAGTCGATGATGACATGCACGCCGCGCTTGCCAGTGCGGGCGCGGATCTCCTTGCCCACATCGATGCCGCGATGATTGATCACGTCGTCGGCGCCCATGGCCTGCGCGCGCGCGAGTTTGTCGTCGCTACTGCTGGTGACGCGCACCTTGGCGCCGCGCGCTTTGCAGATCTGAAGCGCGGCGAGCGCGACGCCACCACCGATGCCCCAGATGAGCACATCGTCGCCTTCGCGCACCTGCGCGCGTGTGACGCACATCCGCCACGCGGTGAGTGTGGCCAGCGTGTACGCGGCGGCGATGTCGTCGGGGATATGCGCGGGGATCACGCGCACATTGCGCGCGGGCACGCACACATACTCGCAGAAGGTGCCGGGCAGGTGCTCGCCGAGCACGCGAAAGCCGGGCGAGAGTGGATGCTCGCCGCGCGCGGTGTACTCGTCCTCGACGGTGTTGATGCCGGCGTTGATGATGACGCGGTCGCCTTCCTTCAGACCACTGCTCGCGGGTGCCACGTCGATCACGCCGGTGCCATCGCAGCCGAGCACCCAGTTAGGCGTGATGCTCACGCCGGGCAGCCCGCGCACCGTCCACAGGTCGAGGTGATTGAGCGCGGCGCTGCTGATGCGGACACGCACCCATCCCGCGGGGGGGTCGGGGATGGCGAGATCGGTGCGATACTCGACGTTGCTGAGCGCACCGGTGGCGCTGATGGTGAGGCCGCGCATGGGGGTCAGGTGCGGGTGCCGCGCGCCGCGTCGAACAGCACGGATCGCTTACAGCCCGGGCACATCAGCCATTCGCGGCGGCGCTGGTAGCCGAGTCCGAAGGAGCCGCCGGTGATGGGGCGCTCGCGCATGGTGAGGTCGCAGCGCGGGCAGGCGGCTTTGTGGGTGGCCAGCCACGTCTCGCGGATGGCTTTCTCCTCAGCGGGCGTGTAGCGGGCGGACTCGGTCATGGGACCAATCTAGTCCGCCCGCTCGTGCTCAGCCCAGCATCGGGTTGTACTGCCACTCATTGAGCCGCTGCACGCGCTCTTCCGTCGACGGGTGCGTCGAGAACAAGTTCGCCACGCCGCGGCCCTTGAGCGACGAGAGCGGATTGATGATCGCGAGCGGCGCAGCGGCCGGCGCGATGTCCATGGGGATGCGCTGCGCGGCGCTCTCCAAGCGCTGGAGCGCGCTGGCCAAGCCCTTCGGCGTGCCGGCGATCGACGCGCCAACGGCATCGGCCTTGAACTCGCGCTGCCGCGAGATGGCCATCTGGATCAAGCCCGCGGCGAGCGAACCGACCATCGCGACGATGAGCCCCGCGAACGGATTGCCGCGCCCTTCTTCGTCACGCCCACCGCCGAAGATGGCGGCGAACTGCGCCATCTGCGCGAGCATGCCGATGGCACCGGCGAGCGTCGCCGTTACCGTTTGCAGCAACATGTCGCGGTTCTTGATGTGCGCGAGTTCGTGCGCGACCACGCCCTCGAGTTCTTCGCGGGTCATGAGCTCCAACAAGCCCGACGTGACGCACACCACGGCGTTCTCGGGGTTGCGACCCGTGGCGAACGCATTGGGCTGCGCGTGCGGCGCGATGGCGACGGTGGGCATGGGCAACTCGGCGCGCAGCCGCAGCCGGTCGACCATGGCGTACAGCTCCGGCGCTTCGGCCGCGGTGACGACCTTGGCCTTGTACATGCGGAGGACCATCTTCGCCGAGGACCAATAAGCGAAGACGTTCATGCCGGCGGCGAGGACGAGGGCGAGGAGCATGCCGGACTGACCGCCGACGGCGCCGCCGACGAACATGACGAGGGCCGTCATGACGGCCATCATCGTGAAGACTTTGATATTGCTCATAGACTCGGTAGCACGAGAAGCACGAGAAGCACGAACACAGTGTGAATAATACCCCGGAGTGGGGGGCGGCCTGTTCCGTGGTAATGCCGAACTAATCTTAAAATATACCTACTTTTTCCGATGTATTAAATACCCCGGACCTGCCGTTCCTTTGCTTGGGGGGTGGGGGCGGGGTA
>JBEIVF010000284.1:0-2223 GCA_040374005.1 Gemmatimonadaceae bacterium
GACAGCGCGAAGTATTTCATCGTGCTGCCTGACGGCATCGGGCATGGCGGCTCGAGCAAGCCCAGCGATGGTCTCCATGCGCGATTCCCGAAGTACACGTACGACGACATGGTCACCGCACAGCACCGGTTGCTCACCGAGCATCTCAAGGTCAACCATGTGCGTCTCATCATGGGCACATCGATGGGATGCATGCACGGATGGGTTTGGGGGCATACGTACCCCGACTTCATGGACGGCCTCGCGCCGTATGCGTGCGTACCGGCGCAGATCGCGGGCCGCAATCGTATGATCCGTACGATGGCGATGGATGCCGTTCGCAACGATCCGGGATGGAAGGGCGGCGAGTACACCAGCACGCCGCCGGGCCTGCGCGCCGCGCAGATGATGCTGTACATCATGTCGAGCGCGCCGCTCGTGCAGCAAGCACAGGCGCCCACGCGCGACAAGGCCGACAGCGTCATCCGCGCGTACCTCGATGCGCGTATGGCCACCACCGACGCGAACGACTTCCTGTACCAGTTCGACGCCTCGCGTGACTACGATCCGTCGCCGAACCTGTCGCGCATTACCGCACCCGCCTTATTCATCAACTCAGCCGACGATCAGGTCAATCCGCCGGAGCTGGGGATGGCCGAGCGGTATGCCGCGACTATGCCGCGCACGAAGTTCATCCTGCTGCCAATCACGCCGGAGACGAGGGGGCACGGTACACACTCGGCGCCGAAAGTGTGGGGTGAGTACCTCCGCGCATTTCTCGCCGCGCTTCCCCAGCGGTGACCGACGGAACAGTCGCGGTTGCCCGACCGTCGATCACCCAACTCGTTGTCCGCGCCCTGCAACTGCGCTGCCCGCACTGCGGCGGCCGCCAGATCTTTGCGTCATTGTTCGAGCTCAAGGACCGATGTCCGAGCTGCGGCATTCGCCTCGAGCGAGGCGAGAAGGACTACTTCGTGGGCGCGTACCTGTTCAACCTGATTGCGGTCGAACTGATCCTGTTCTTCTGCGTCTGCGGCTTTGTGTACGTCACGTGGCCCGATCCGCCCTGGGATCTGATCACGTACGTCACGGCCTTTCTGATGCTGTCGGGCTGCGTGTTCTGCTATCCGTTCGCCAAGACCACGTGGCTGGCGGTCGATCTGGCCATCCGGCCACTCTCGCCGGAAGAGCTGGATTGGCATCACCAAGGCGGCGACGTGGGAGACCGCGAACTCCCCCACGTCTGACCGGCGTTACTTCTCGACGATGATCAGATAGCGCGACGCCGCCCAGAACTTCACCGGGTCGGTGATGCGAATGCTCTCCCCACGGAAAGCGCCGTCCTTTTCCTTCTTGGCCACTTCGATGAGCCCCACATCGTGACGTGATACGATGCGGTACGGGCGATCGCTCCGGGGCAGCGGAATCGTGAGCACTTCGCGGCGATCGGCCCGCGTGAAGCGCGACTCGTCGAGGGTACGCGCCGGCACCAACGTCTTGCCGAGCTTCACGATGAGCAGGCCGCGCGAGCCACCTTCTTCGGTGACCAGCTTGTCGGCAATCAGCTGCCGTCGTGATCCCACGAGGTAGAACACCTTGTTCTCGCGCACATCCATGGCCTTCACCGTATCGGTGAGGACAGACTTCTCCACGGTGAGCTGCGCGTTCTGCGTGCGGAGGGCGCGAATCTCGTCCTGAAAAACGGCGATTTCCTTGTCACGCATCGCGAGACGGGCGTTCAGATCCGCCAGCAGCGTGGCGGCCGCACTGGAGTCGGCACGCATGGTCTTCATCGTGTCGAGCAGTGCCGTCACCTGACGTTGGCGCGCGGCCAACCGTTGCCGCATCTGCGCGAGGCGGTCGAGGATGTCCTTTTGAGCGGCGGCGGCTTCCGTTTTGCCCGACTCGTCGCTCTTGGTAACGCCCACCTGGCTCGAGAGGCCGCGCACCTTGCGCAGCTCGGCGTCAACTTCATCGGCGAACTTCGACGCTTCAACGACCTGGGCGAGTGCCCGATCCTTATCGGCGCTGGTGCCTTGCATCAGTCCCTGCAGCGAGTCGCGCTCGGCGCTCGTACTGGCCAGGGCGGCCGACAAGGAGTCGGCACGGGCACGCGCGGCGGTGTCGGTACAGGCGCTTAATGCAAAGGCGATGACCACAGCAAGTACGCTGGTGCCGCGCGTCCGAAAGACGAAAGAGCTCATGGAATTGGTGGCGAGAGGGTGGACAACATGAAAAACGTAC
>JBEIVF010000007.1:0-27344 GCA_040374005.1 Gemmatimonadaceae bacterium
CCACCACGCCTGTGGGCGGCGCCCCACCCCGGGGTTGGGGGGGCGGGGTGGGTTCTCCCCCCCCACAGCGGGGTTTTTGTGCAGGGCCAACGACTCGGCCGCCGCGGCGGCCGTCATCGAGTCGGCGCCAGCCGGGCGCTGTGCGGCGAGGGGCGCGGCGCCGATGCACGCGAGCACGAGCAGTATCACACCACGCACATCGCATCTCCGTACGAGTAGAAGCGGTACCCCTCCGCGATCGCCGTCGCGTAGGCCCGCATCGTGAGGTCGTACCCCGCGAACGCGGCGACGAGCATGATCAACGTCGAGCGCGGCAGGTGGAAGTTCGTGATGAGATGATCCGCCCCGCGCACCACATGCGGCGGACGGATGAAGATGTCGGTCGAACCGCTCGTCGGTGCCCACGTGCCATCAGCCGCGACAGTGCTCTCGAGCACCCGCAGCGTGGTCGTGCCGACGGCCCACACACCACGGCGCGCCTGGCGCGCGGCGGTCAGCGCTGCCGCGGTGTCCGCGCCGAGCGTGAACCGCTCACGGTGCATCAGGTGCTCCGCTGGATCATCGTGCTCGAGCGGCTTGAACGTCCCGGCGCCCACGTGCAACAGCACCGAGGCCCAGTCCACGGACTTGGCCCGCAACGCATCCAGCAGCGGTGGCGTGAAGTGCAACCCCGCGGTGGGCGCCGCGACCGACCCCGCTTCTTCGGCGTACACCGTTTGGTACCGCTCCGCATCAGCGGCGGCGTCGCTCCGCGTGATGTACGGCGGCAACGGGATGTGCCCGAAGCGATCGAGGATCTGCTCCAGCGGCATCGTCGCATCGAATCGCACCAACCGCGAGCCCGCGCCCGTGGCCTCCTCGACGATCACATGCACATTCGGCGCGAGTTGCACCCGCTGCCCCGGCTTGAGCCGCGCCGACGGACGCACCAACGCCTCCCACCGCTCGCCGTCACGAGGTTCGAGCAACAACACCTCCGCACTCCCGCCGCCCGACCGCGTGCCCAGCAAACGCGCCTTGATCACGCGAGACCGATTGGCCACCACCAGATCGCCGGCCGGGATCAGGTCCACGATGTCGCGGAACCGCGCATGCCGGATCTCCTGCGCGGCGCGGTCCACGATCATCAGCCGACTCTCGTCGCGCACCGCGAGCGGCGCCTGCGCGATCAACTCCGGCGGCAACACGAAGTCGTAGTCCGCCGTGCGCGCGCCCCGGAATTCGGCGCTCATCGGGCGCCGATCCGGAATCGGGTGGAGCGCTCCGAGCGCTCGCCCGTGACGCGATCGCGCACCAGCACGGTCAGCGTGTACTGGCCCGGCGGCGATTCGCCGAGGCCGATCTGCAGATGGTCCACCAGGATCCGCTGGTGCGGGGTCATCCGACTGAACTCGATCGAGACGGCATCGTCGGTGCGCACCGTGCTCGTGAGTGCGCGCGCGCCCTCCAGCAAGCGCGCCGCCACGCGGCCGGCCACCGACGCATCGCGGCGGATCACCACCGTGATCGAGTACTCCGCCGTGCCGTTCCGCGAACCCAGATCGTAGTTCTCCCACACCACACCCAGCGAACTCCCCGCCGCGATCTCGCCCACCAACGGCTCCACGGTCAGATCGCTCCAACGGCGGATGGCGCCCCGCGGTTCGACGACGCGCGTGGCCAAGAGCACATCACTGCCGCCGAAGCCCGACACCGTGAAGCCGCGGAAGCGATCATCATCCGCGAGCACCAGCGTGGCCGAGCGCGCGGCGAGCGCGGCCGCATCGGCACTCGACTCCAGCCGGAAGATGTACGCGCCGCGTGCGACACGGCGACGCCACGTCTGGATCCCCGGCGGACTCAGCATCACCGAGTCACGGTCCACGCCCACGGTCCCGCCACGCAGCAGCCAGAAGTCGGTACGGACCGGCCCGATCACATCCGCCGACGCACGGATGGAGTCGATCGGCGGCCGCGCCGCGAGGTAGAGATCCACGGAGTCCGCCGCCCCCCGGAACCGCACCGCTTGCGTGAGCAACGTGTCCACGCGGAACGTCTCGATGTTGTCCCACCGCACCGGCACATCCTCGCGCTGTGTCTCGAAGAACATCCGATCCGACAGCGGGATGCGCGCGGTCGCGAAGGTCGGCTGGCCTTGGAAGATGAACGAGAGCCCCGAGCGCTCGTATGACCACAACGTCGAGACCGACCGATCCTCGAAGCTCATCCCATCGGGGTCCGGTCCCCACGCCACCACGTGATCCGGTGGCCCGTAGCGGATGTGCACATCGCCGCGGTCGGTGTCGGCGCCGCGCACCCCCATCTCGTCCACGGTCCACCGGAGCTCGGCGTACGTCACGCGCGAGAGGAACTCGATGCGCGTCTCGCCGCCCGGGCGCGACCACAACGGGTTGGAGAACATCCAGTACAGGCGCTTGGTGGCCGGCGCGAGATACGGATCGCGCAAACTGGTCATGCCCGCCGCGCGGCGACTCAACACGCGGTCCAAGCGATCGAGGCGCACGTACTCGTCGTCGGAGATGTACACCATCGCGCTGTCGTACGCGCGGATCGCATTGGGCACATCGCCCAGCCGGTGCGTGGCCATCCCGAGCGTCATCCAGCCCAGATAATCCCACGGCGCGCGCGTGACCTTGTCGCGCGCGAGCACGGCGAGTTCGGTCCAGCGCCCCCGCTCGGCGAGCAGCATCGCATAGTTGCGGAAGGCGCGCACGTGCTGCGGGTACGCCGTGTACGCCTCGCGGAAGCGCGTCTCCGCTTTGGCGTAGTCGGTCTCCCCCGCGAACCCATCGAACTTGTAGAAGGCCTTGGCCTCGCGCGCCGCATCCACCAGGGGCGCGAGCGAGCTCATCGTCGGCCCATCCACGTTGACCGCCGCCGCCAGTGACCGCAGCGCGCCATTCGGATTGGGTAGGCGATCGGCGAACGTATCGAAACGGCGCCAGTCCACGCGGCCCGCTTCGACGATCGCCTCCGCGCGCAGCCACGGATCCTCGACGGCCGACGCGACCTCGGCAGCCCGATCGAAATGCGCGTTGGCGCCCGTGCGCGCGAACGCGTTGCCAGTCGCGAGCAGGTACCGCCCCACCATCATGTGGTAGAACGGGTTGGACGGGTCGGCGAATGCCGCGCGACGGAACGAGGTGTCGGCCATGCGGCCAAGTCGCGTCCAATCGAGCTCCGCCACCGGCGGTGGGACCGTGTCGCGGTGCGCGAGCGCCCACGCGATCATCGCCCGACGGTACCACGCGCCGGCATTGTTGGGTTCGAGACGCACGAGCGAGTCGAGCGAGCGCAACACCACGAGGGAGTCCGCGATCGCGGCGAGCGAGAGCGTGTCCGCGCCCGGCGGCGCCTGACCGGACGTGCGCGCGGACGACCCCGTCCCCTGCGCCATCGCCGTCATCGCCACCCCGCAGAGTAGTCCCAGTCCTCCGGTGATCACTCGCATGCCCCGCCTCCTCCTACTGACCGATGGTGAACCTCGTCCCGCGCTCAGTACTGCGGCCCGTGGCCCGATCCGTCACCTTCAACGTCAACCGATAGGCACCGGCCGGCGACTCGCCGAGCGCGATGTCCAAGTGTTCCACCAGAATGTCACTGTGCGCGACCGTCCGGTCAAAGAGGATCGCCACCTCATCGTCGCCGATCGGGATGCCCGTCGCGCCGCGGAGCACCCGCGCCACGACCCGCCCAGCGCCTGAGGTCTCGCGCCGGATGGTGATCGCGATGGAGTATTCCGCATTGCCGCTCTGCGGCGTGATCCCGTACGTCTCCCAAGCGACGGCGAGCTCGCCACCCACGGCCAGCGGTCCGGCCAGTGGGCGGATCTCGAGGTCAGACCACCGGCGCGGGGCCGTGGCGCGCGGCAACGCCCGCGTGGCGAGGATCACGTCGCTCACCCCGAACCCACTGAGGGCGAAGCCGGTCAGCGGGTCGGTGTTGGCGACCACCGCCGCCGTGGCCCGCCCGGCTTTGGTCGCGGCATCGGCACTCGCCTCGACGCGGTACACGTACGTGCCCGTGCGCACACGATAGCGCCACGACTGCACGCCACCCTGATAGTCCAACGTCGAGTCGCGGCGCACGGGCACCGTCCCACCGGCGAGCAACCAGAAGTCCGTGCGCACAGCAGTCGACGCCGCGGACGAGGCGCGGATCGCTCCCACGGGCGGCAACGCCGCGACGAGCACGTCGACCGAGTCCGCCACGCCGCGAAAGCGCAGGGCCTGCGCCGGGATGGAGTCCACGTCCGTCGACCGCGTATTGTCCCACCGCACGGGGATGTCCTCGCGCTGCAACTCTTGGAAGGTGCGATCCGAGAGTGGGAATCGCGCCGTCCCGAACGACGGCTGCCCGGAGAACACGAACGACAAGCCCGTCGCCTCGTAGGACCAGAGCGTCGAGATCGAACGCCCCTCGAAGTCCCCCGCATCGGGTTCCGGACCCCACGACAGCGTGTAGTCCGGTGGGCCATAGCGCACATGCACATCGCCGCGGTCGGTGTCGGCACCGCGCACACCCAACTCGTCCACTGACCAGCGCAGTTCCGCGTACGTCACGCGCGCGAGGAACTCGATGCGCGCCTCGTTCCCCTTGCGCGACCACAGGGGGTCGGCCAACAGCCAATAGAGTCGTGTGGTCGCCGGACGCAGCGTCGGATCACGCACGCCCACCATGGCCGTATCGCGCGCCCGCAGGATCCGCTCGATGTTGTCCACCCGCCGGTACTCTTCGTCGGGGATGTACACCATGGCGCTGTCGAACGCATCGGTCGCGGGCTCCGTCTGCCCCAACCGGTGGTGCGCGAGGCCGAGCGTCATCCAGCCCATGTAATCCCACGGGGCCTGCCGCACCTTCGACTGCCCGAGGTCGACCAGCTCCGCCCAGCGGCCCTTCGCCGCGAGGGTCATCGCCAAGTTGCGGTACGCGCGCGCGTGGGCGGGGAAGATCTCGTACGCCTGCCGGAACTTCGCTTCGGCCTGCCGATAGTACGTCTCTCCCGACGCGGCCGTGCTGATCATGCGATTGGCTTCACGCGCGGCATCCACGATGGCGCTCAGCGAACTCATCGTCGCCGCCACATCGATATTCACCGCGGACGCGATCGAGCGCAGCGCGCCAGTGGTCGTCGGCATCCGATCCGCGAACTGATCGTAGTCGCGCCAATGCGAACGCCCCACCTCGACCAAGGTCTCGGCCTGCAGGAACGGATCCTCGGTCTTCAGCGCCGCCGACACCGCCTTCTCGAAGTGCTCGTTCGCGCCGATGCGCGTGAACGAGGCCCCGCTCGCCAACAAGAAGCGCCCCACCGTGAGGTGGTAGACCGGGTTGGCGGGTGCGGCCTGCGCCGCACGGCGGAACGACGTGTCCGCCATCCGCGTCAACAGCGTCCAGTCGGTCGCGTCGTTCGGGGGCGGCATCGTGTCACGGACGGCCAGCGCCCACGCGATCATGCCCCGACGGAACCACGCCGCATGATCGCGTGGATCACGGATCACCCGCGCGTCGAGCGTGCGCAACACGGCCAAAGACTCCGCCACGGCGGCCGGCGACAGCGTATCCGCGCCCGGCGGCGCTTGGCCGGCCGCGCGCGCTGCCTGCGCACCGAGCGGCAGCGCGAGCGCGAGGGCCGCTGACAGCGCCGTCGCGGCCAGCGTGAGATGGCGAGTGAGTCCTGCGTGCAGTGTCATTGGTAGTTAGACGCCGAACAGCCCTGGTTCCGTGTCCCGAGCCCGGGGTGGGTGATACCCCAGGTGCCGATACGCCGCCGAGGTCGCGGTGCGACCGCGCGAGGTGCGTTGGATGAACCCACTCTGCACCAAGTATGGCTCGTACGCCTCCTCCAGCGTACTGGCGTCCTCGCCGATCGCGGCCGCGAGCGACGAGATCCCCACGGGCCCTCCGTCGAACTTCTCGACGATGGTGCGAAGGATCCTCACATCGAGATCGTCCAGACCGAAGGGATCGACCTCGAGCAGCTTCAGGGCCTCACGGGCCACGTCGCCGGTGATCCGGCCGTCCGCGCGCACCTGCGCATAGTCGCGCACGCGCCGCAGCAACCGGATCGCGATGCGCGGTGTGCCGCGCGAACGCCGCGCGATCTCGGCGGCGCCATCGTCCAAGAGCTCGACGGTGATGACGTCAGCGGTGCGTCGCACCACCTGCTCGATCTCGTCCGCCGGATAGAAGTCGAGCCGGAGCGAGATGCCGAACCGTGCGCGGAGCGGTGCCGTGAGCAAGCCGTACCGCGTCGTTGCCCCGATCAGCGTGAACTTCTCGATCGGCATCGTGATCGTCGTCGCCTTGGGCCCTTCGCTCAGGCGGATGTCGATCTTGTAGTCCTCCATCGCCGGATAGAGGAACTCCTCGATGATCGGGCGCAGCCGATGGATCTCGTCGATGAACAGGATGTCGCCCGCCCGCAGATTCGTCAGCGGCCCCACGAGGTCGCCGGGCTTCTCCAGCGCCGGCCCCGACGTCGTGTGCAGGTTCACCCCCAACTCCCGCGCGATCAATTCAGCGAGGGTCGTCTTGCCGAGACCGGGCGGGCCGTGGAAGAGCACATGGTCGAGCGGCTCACCGCGCCCCAGGGCCGCCTCGATGGCGATGCCCAGGCTCTCCTTGACGCGCGACTGCCCGATGAACTCCGCGAGCCGCCGCGGACGCAACGACAACTCGACGACCGACTCTTCGTCGATCGCTTCGGGGGTCGTGATCTCGGCGCGGGTCATGCTCGAATCTACCGCCCCTGCAGGGTGGCGAGGGCGCGCTTGATGAGTTCGGCAGGACCGGCGCCCGCGGCGGTGTCCATCGCGGCCGCCACAGCGCGTTCGGCGTCACTGTCGCCGTAGCCCAGCGCCACGAGCGCCCGCACGGCATCGGCCGACACACCACCCGCCGCCGGGATGCTCGCACCACTCGCCGCTTCCCACGGCCCGAGCTTGTCGCCCAGCTCCACGCACAGGCGCTCCGCGGTCTTCTTGCCCACCCGGGGCACGCGCTGCAGGGTGGGGATGTCGCGCCCCTTGATCGCGGCCACGAGGCGGCCGGGCGACAGCGACGACAGCAGGCTCAGCGCCATCGCCGGCCCCACGCCGCTCGCGCTCCGCAGCAGCGTGAACAGCGCGCGGTCGCTCGGCGCGATGAAGCCATACAACTCCCACGCATCGTCGCGCACCACGAGCGCGGTGTGCAACGTCGTGGGCTCGCCGACGCGCGGCAGCTGCTCCAGCACCGAGAGCGGGATGTGCACGAGGTACGCCACGCCGCCCGCGGTGAGGATCTCCACGCGATCCACGCCGCGCTCCACGAGGGTCCCGCGCAGTTGTGAGATCATGGCAGCGACAAGCGCGGCAACCGCGCCCCCATCAAGCAGGTGAGTGCCGCGGCGACGCCATCAGCCGCGTCGGCGGGGGAGGGTGGCGTCTTGAGGCGCAACAAGCGTGCGGTCATGAACTGGACCTGTTCCTTGGAGGCGGCACCGGCACCGACGACGGTCTTCTTGATCGTCGCTGGCGAATACTCGTGGATGGCCACGCCCGCTTGTTCCGCGGCGAGGAGGATCACGCCGCGCGCGTGCCCGAGCACCAGCGTCGTGCGCACGTTCTTGTTGAGGAAGGCATCTTCGACCGCCACGGCATCCGGCCGGTGCCGCGCGATCAACTCGGTGACCCCTTCGAAGATCGCCGCGAGTCGCGTGGGCAGTGGCGCGGTCGCCTTCGTCCGCACGACGCCACACTCGATGAGCGTGTGCACCGAGCCCTCGCCGCGCACAACGCCGTACCCCGTCGTCGCGGTGCCCGGGTCGATGCCCAGCACGATCACCCGCGCACGCTCATCACGACGCCAACTGTGAGAAGTCGATGTCGAAGTTCGCGTCCACCTTCTGCACGTCGTCGAGATCGTCGAGCGCTTCGAGCAACTTGAGCAACGCCTCGGCGTGCTCGCCCTCGACCTGCACGGTGTTCTTGGGCACCCACGTGATGGACGCATCGGACGACTTGAGGCCCTTGGCCTCCATCGCCGACTTCACGGCATGCAACTCCGTGGGATCCGTGGTGACGATGAACTTCTCGTCCTCGCGCACGAAGTCCTCGGCGCCGCATTCCAGTACGGTCTCCAGGGTCGCGTCCTCGTCGCGGCCCGCCGCGTCGAGCACGATCTGCCCCTTGCGGTCGAACATGAAGGCGACGGAGTTGGTGCTGCCGAACGACCCGCCGCCACGCGACAACTTGAAGCGCACATCGGCCACCGTACGCGTGGGGTTGTCGGTCAGCGTCTGGATCATGATGGCGACGCCACCCGGCCCGTAGGCCTCGTACAGGACCTCTTGGTAGTCCACGCCCTCGAGCTCGCCCGTGCCCTTCTTGACGGCCCGTTCGATGTTCTCCTTGGGCATCGAGGCGTCCCGCGCGATCTCGATCGCGGTACGCAACCGCGGATTGCCCGCCGGATCCCCGCCGCCCGCCTTGGCGGCCACGGTGATCTCGCGGATCAGCTTGTTGTAGAGCGCATTACGCTTGGCGTCCGCAGCCGCCTTGTAATGCTTGATCTGTTTCCACTTGGAATGGCCGGCCATCCCGAAAAGTAGCACGAGAGGGGTCGCGAGAGGTCGCCGCCGAACTCGTGCCCTCTCGAGCCTACTGCAAGCGCAGTGTCCGTCGCGTCAGCCCCCTCGCGCGCCCATTCCGTCGCTGCCCCAGTCCTCACGCGATTGCGCTATAAAGGCCGTCCACCGCGACGATGGATGGCTGCTCCGCGATTGCCAAGGTACGCTCGAGCAGTCAATAAACCGCTACTTCGCCAAAATATAGCGCCACCAACGCGCCATTTTAAGCGATTAATAAAGCCATGCAAAGAAAAGTCCTGGCGCCCCGCTACCCAGATCGCCACCAACCCCTACCGAGTCGCCCCGCCGCGCGCCATCGCCCCCCACCGATGGCGCGGCGCAGTCAGCCACGGGCCAAGACCACGATCGTCGTCAGCTCTGCACGTGCGGCCGCGGTGAGGATCGGCGCCGTGACCTCCGTCACGCGGGCCATCGCCTGCTCGATGGCCCGCGGGTCGCCGGCGGTGATCGCGTCGCACACCGCCGCCGTGGCCGCACACACCACCTTGTCCGGGCACAGCGAGTGCAACCACTTCCGCCCACTCGCCGCGCGCTTGGCCATGGCCGCGGGCACCAAGCCCCCCACCAGCGTGGCCTCCGCCAACCGCGCCACCAACAACACCGCCAGCGCCGACTCGCGGCCCTGCCCCAACGGCAACGACCCCACGAGGCGGGCCAGCGCCACGAAGCGGAACGGGATCGGAGTCACAGCATACGGGGCGCGGTCGGTCGACGTCACGCGGCGAATCTCGCACGCGGTCGCCCGCAGGGCTAGCACCCACCGCTCGACGCCCAGCCTCGACCCGACACCGCGCTCGCTCGTGAAGTAGATTCGAACGCTATGGCTCCACCGACCAAGTCGGTCCTTTGGGTGGACGACGAGGCGGAGTTGCTGGAGCCCCACCGGCTCTTCCTCCGCGACCGGGGGTTCGACGTGCAGATGGCGACTAACGCCGCCGACGCCATCGAACTCCTCCGCCGTCGTCCCTTCGACCTCCTGCTCCTCGACGAACAGATGCCCGGCACCCCCGGGCTCGCTGTCGTGCGCGAGGTGCGCGAGTTGGCCCCCACGCTCCCCATCGTGATGGTCACGAAGAGCGAAGAGGATGCCACCCTCCGGGACGCCATCGGGCAGAACGTCGCCGAGTACCTCCTCAAACCGGTCAACCCGCGCCAGGTCCTCGCGGCCGTCACGCGACTGCTCGACGGCCCCAAGATCCGGCAGCAGGCGCTCGCGCGGCGCTTCGTCGAGCGCTTTCGCGCGCTCGAGGACGAGCGGCCGCGCGACTTCTCGTGGCGCGAGTGGATCGATCGCTACGCGGAGCTCACGCAGTGGGACATCGAGCTCACGCAGGCCGACGAGCCGGGGCTCCGCGAATCCTTGCGGAGCACGTTCCCCGCCATGCACCGCGACTTCGCCTCGTTCATCGGCCTGCATTACCCCGGCTGGCTCACGGACCCCAATGCCGACCGCCCGCCGCTCTCGGTCGATGTCGTCGAAGAGTTCCTCCTCCCAGTCCTGCGCGCGTCGCCCGCCGCAGTCTTCGTCGTGATCGACTGCCTGCGGCTCGACCAGTGGAAGGTGCTCGAGCCCATCCTCCAGGAGTGGTTCGACGTCGAGACCACGCACTACTACGGCATCCTGCCCACGGCCACGCCCTTCGCGCGCAATGCGCTGTTCAGCGGGCTCTTCCCCAACGAACTCGCCGCGCGCCACCCCGACTGGGTGGTCGATCGCGACGACGAGTCCCTCAACGCGCACGAGAAGGAACTCCTCGAGCTCCAGCTCGCGGCCCTCGGCGCCGCACAGCCCGTGCGGTACCAGAAGGTCACCGGGGCCGTGGCCGCCGACTCGTTGTCGCGCCACGTCGCGGAGTCCATCGCGCCCACCGGCGTGAGTGCCTTCGTGTTCAACTTCGTCGACCTCCTCACCCACGGGCGCTCGGAGTCGACCATCCTGCGCGAGATCGCGCGTGACGAGGTCACGCTGCGCGAGCTCACCGAACAGTGGTTCCGGCATTCGCCGGCGCTCGCGGTGCTGCGCGAGGCCGCGCGGCGCAAGATCCCCGTACTCATCACCAGCGATCACGGGTCCATCCACTGCCAAACGCCGGCCACCGTGTTCGCCAAGCGTGACGCGTCGCCGAGCTTGCGCTTCAAGTTCGGCGATCAAGTACGGGCGGAACGACCGGAGCAGGGACTCCTGTTCGCCGATGAGCAGCAGCTGGCTGTGCCCCGTCGCACGGGCGCGCCGGGCAACGTGCTCTTGGCGGCGGGCGATGTCTTCTTCGTGTATCCCACCAAGCTGCGCGAGTACCAACAGCGCTACCGCGGGGCCTTCTTGCACGGCGGGGTGTCGCCCGAAGAGGTCATCCTGCCCATCGCCTTGCTGACGCCGCGTCCGTGACGGGCCCGTACCGCCGCCTCCTGACGTTCCTGCGACCGCACCGCCATTACCTGGCGGGCAACGTCGCGGCCAACATCGTGTCGGCCATCCTCGACGCCGTGGCCTTCGCGCTGCTCATCCCGTTCCTGAACGTGTTGTTCGGGCTCGAGAACCCGGTGCCGCAGGGCCAGGGGTGGCTCACCGACCTCCTCAATGCGATGGTGGGACGCCTGCTCGATCCCACCGACCCGGGCGGCTCACTGCTCGGCGTGATCCTGATGATCGTGCTGTTGGTCACGATCAAGAACGTGTTCATCTGGTTCGGTGGGCAGCTCGGCGTCTCGCTCCAGGAGCGCATCACGCGCGATCTACGCGACGCCGTGTTCCGCCACATGCAACGCCTGCCCCTCGGCTGGTTCGCGCGCACCAAGACGGGGCAGGTGATGGCGCGCATCCTCGGCGATGCCGAGCAGGCCAAGGCCATCCTCGCCGAAGTCGCCACACGCACCATCCAGAGCCTGGCGCAGATCATCGTCACGATCGTCGTCCTCCTCCGGATGTCGCCGCGCTTGGCGTTGATCGCGCTCGTCATCGCGCCGCTGATCACCCTGCTGCTACAGCCGTTGCTGCGGAAGCTCCGCAAGGGCCATCGCCGGCTGCGCAACGACTACGGCGAGATCACGTCGGTGCTGCAAGAGGTGATCAGCGGCGTCCGGATCGTGAAGAGCTTCCGCGGCGAGGCCTACGAGGACCAACGCTTCACCGCGGCGAGTGGCGCCTACACCAAGGGGATGGTGCGCATCGCGCGGCTCGCGCTGGTGTCGAGTCCCGCCACCGAGATCCTCGGCACCTGCGTCGCCGTGACGGTGCTGTGGTTCGGGGCGCAAGAAGTGTTCTCTGGCGCGCTGACCGGTGGCGTGCTCATCACCTTCATGGTGATGGTGATGCGCCTGCTCCAGCCGCTCAAGCAGATGTCGCAGGCCCCGACGGTCGCCCAACAATCGCTCGCGGCCGCCGAGCGGTTGTTCGAGGTGCTGGATGAACCCACCGAGGCGCAGCGCGACCGCGGCACGGGGCAGGTCACCGGTCTGCACGAGGCGCTGGTGTTCGAGGACGTGGCCTTCGCGTACGACGGCGCCCCGGTGCTGGAGCACATCTCGTTCACCGCGCGCACGGGCGACATGATCGCACTCGTCGGAGCGAGCGGCGCCGGGAAGAGCACGTTGGTGGATCTGCTCCCGCGGTTCATCGAGCCGACGCACGGACGCATCACGCTCGATGGCACCGACACGCGTGCGATCGCGTTGCCGTCCCTCCGTGCGCTGATCGGGATCGTCAGCCAGGACACGGTGCTCTTCAACGACACCGTGCGCGCCAACATCGCCTACGGGACCGCGGGCCGGTACACCGCCGAGCAGATCGAAGCCGCGGCGCGCGCGGCCAACGCGCATGCGTTCATCAGCGAACTGCCGCAGGGCTACGCCACCATCCTCGGGGAGCGCGGCACGCGGTTGTCGGGCGGACAGCGGCAACGGTTGGCCATCGCGCGTGCCTTGCTCACCGATCCGCCCGTGTTGATCCTCGACGAAGCCACGTCGGCACTCGATACCGAGTCCGAGCGCCTCGTCCAAGAAGCGATCGACCGCCTCCTCAGCGGGCGCACGGTGTTCGTGATCGCGCATCGGCTGTCCACCGTCGTCAACGCTACGCGCATCCTCGTGCTCGACCGCGGGCGGATCATCGAGGAGGGCACGCATGAGGCCCTGCTCGCCGTGGGTGGGGCCTACGCGCGCTTGCACGGCCTGCAACAGTCGAGCCCATGACCGCCACGGTCCGGCTCGTCGACCGACTCCAGTACGCCGCACTCCGCGTCATCGTCGCGCTCCTCGGCCTCGTGCCGTTCGGCGTGGCCTCCGCGGCGGGCGCCTGCTTCGGCCGTCTGGGCTACTCCCCGCTCGGTATCCGGCGCAAGGTGGTCGACGCCCAGCTCGAGATGGCGTACCCCGAGCTGTCCGTGACGGAGCGCGATGCCATCGCGCGCGCCGCGTACGAGAACCTGGGCCGCGTCGGCCTCGAGACGACGGTCCTCTCCACACTGCCGGCGGGGCGCGTCCTCGAGCTCTTCCACGAACCGCGCGGCTGGGAGCACGTCACGCAGGCGCTCGCGGCCGGGAAGGGACTCCTGCTCGTCTCAGGGCACCTGAGCAATTGGGAGCTCGGGGCGGGGTTCCTCGCCGCGCGCGGCGTGCCCATCGAAGCGGTCGCGCGACGCATGAACAACCCGCTGGTCGATGGGTACCTCACGCGCTCACGGCAGCGCCTCGGCGTGACCGTCCTCTTCGACCACGACGCCGTGAAGCGGATCCCGCGTGCCGTGCGCGAGGGCAAGGCCATCGGGTTGTTGGCCGATCAGGGCGTGAAGGGACTCGCCGCATCGTACGTCCCCTTCTTCGGCCGCCTCGCGCGGACGCCCAAGGGCCCCGCCGTCTTCGCGCTACGCTTCGGCATCCCGTGCGTCCTGGCCGTGGTGGTGCGCGAGACCGACGGCCGCTACCGCATGCTCTTCGAGCCCGTGCCTGTGATCGACACCGGCGATCGCGAGGGCGATACCGAGCGCATCGTCGCGGCCTACACCGCGCAACTCGAGCGCATCGTGCGTCAGTATCCCGGGCAGTACCTCTGGCACCACCGTCGGTGGCGCCGCCAGCCCGATCTGTCGAACATCGAGCCGGCGTAGTCCGCCCGCGGTGTTACGTGGTGACCTCGACGATCCCGACGTCGCGGCCGCCCTTGCGCACGATGAACCAGCGACCGCGCACCGCATCCGCCACGGCCAACGCCTGCACGTCGGCGCCCAGCTTGACGCCGTTCACCGTCACCCCACCTTGCTGCACCAGCTTCTTGCCCTGCCCGCGCGAGACGGCGAAGAGCGCCTCGAGGAGCTCTGGCACCACGAGCGCATCGGGTGCGCGCACGACGGCGGGCACGGCGGTCGTCAACGTGGTGTACACCTCGTCGGTGATCGCGACAGGATCGGCCTTCTTGTCGAAGATCACGGTCGAGGCCGCACGGACCCGCTCGTACGCCGCAGCGCCGTGCACCCAGGTGGTGACCTCGCGGGCCAACACCTGCTGGGCGGCGCGCGCATGCGGGGCCGCCGCGTGGGTGGCCTCGAGTGTGACGATCTCGTCGTCCGGCAGGATCGTGAACAGCCGGAGCAACGGGCCGAGGTCGGCGTCCTCGGTGTTGATCCAGAACTGGAAGAACGCATAGGTGGAGGTGCGCGACGGGTCGAGGTACACCGCGCCCGCCTCGGACTTGCCGAACTTCTTGCCGCTCGCCGTGGTGAGGAGCGGGAACGTGATCGCATGCGCCTCGCCGGCCACCGCGCGCCGGATCAGCTCCGTGCCCGCCGTGATGTTGCCCCACTGGTCGCTGCCCCCGATCTGCATCGTGACGCCGTGCCGGGTGTACAGCTGCAAGAAGTCATAGGCCTGGAGCAGCATGTAGGAGAACTCGGTGAACGAGATCCCCGTCTCGAGGCGCGACTTCACCGTGTCCTTGGCGAGCATCTGGTTGACGGGGAAGTGCTTGCCCACATCACGCAGGAACTCGATCATCCCCAGCGGCGTCAGCCACTCGGCGTTGTCCACCATCCTGACCGCGTCGGCGCCCAGCAGATGCCGGAGTTGCGCCCCGATGGCGGCGGCGTTCTCCGCGACCATCGCGGCCGTGAGGAGCGGGCGCTCCGACGACTTGCCGCTAGGATCGCCGATCATCGCGGTGCCGCCCCCGACCAACGCGACCACGGGGTGCCCGGCCATGGCCAACCGGCGCAGTCCCATCACCGGCACGAGGTTCCCCACGTGCAGCGACGGGGCGGTGGGATCGAAGCCACAGTACGCGCGCTGCGGACCGCGAGCGAGAGCCGCCGGCAATCCTTCGGTGTATTGGTAGAGTTGCCCGCGGGCGCGTAGCGCGTCGAGCAATGTCGCGTCGATCGTCATAGCGCAAAAACTAACCAGCCATCGCGCCCCGTGCCCTGCCATCGGCCCCGTCCGGCCGATAACTTGCCTCCCACGTGAAACAGCTCTCTCCTGCCCGTCGGACGTTGCTGCGCCGGGTCCTCCTCGGCGGTGCCGGTGTGGGCCTGTGCGGCCTAGTGGTCGTCAGTCTCCTGTGGTGGAACGTGTGCCGCGACGGGACCTGCCCCTCGGTGGACGTGCTCGACCAGTACATCCCGCAGCAGACGTCCAAGATCTACGCCGCCGACGGTCGCATCATCGGCGAGCTGGGCCTGGAGCGGCGGACCCTGCTGACGCTCGACGATGTCCCGCCGTCCGTGCGTGACGCCTTCCTCTTCACCGAGGACAAGCGATTCTACCAGCATGGTGGCATCGACTACCGCCGCGTGGTCGGCGCGATGCTCAAGAACATCCGCGCCGGCGGCTTCGCCGAAGGATTCTCGACGATCACGATGCAGCTGGCCCGCAACGTGTTCCCCGAGGATCTCACGCGCGAGAAGACCATCACGCGCAAGCTGAAGGAGACGAAGGTCGCGTTGCAGATCGAGGCGCGGTTCCCCAAGGACCGGATCCTCGAGATGTACCTCAACCAGATCTATCTCGGGAACGGCGCCTACGGCATCGAGACCGCGTCGCTGCGCTACTTCGGCAAGTCAGCGCGCGATCTCAATGTGGCTGACGCCGCCCTCTTGGCCGCACTGCCGAAGGCGCCGGAGCGCTACAATCCCCGCCGCTTCCCTGAGCGGGCGGTACAACGCCGCAATGTGATCGTCGGCCTGATGCAGGCCGAGGGCGCCATCACGGAGGCCGAGGCCTCGCTCGCGCGCGCCTGGCCGCTCCACTTGGCGCGGCGCACCACGGCCAAGACCGAGGTCGCCCCGTACTTCGTCGAGTGGGTCCGCCAGCGCATGCAGGATCGCTTCGGCGAGCGGTTGTACAAGGAGGGCCTCGAGATCCACACCACCCTCGACCTCGATCTCCAGATCGCCGCCGAGCGCTCGCTCGAGGCGCAACTGCAAGTCATCGAGAGCGGACAATTCGGGCGCTACACGCACCCCACCTACGCGCAACATCTGCAACGCGAGGACGGTAGCGCCGAGGGCGCGGCGGTCAACACGCCGTATCTGCAGGGCGCCTTCATCGCGCTGGACCCGCGGAGCGGCGCCGTGCGCGCCTTGATCGGGGGGCGCGACTTCGAGGACTCCAAGTTCAATCGCGCCACGCAGGCGCTCCGGCAACCCGGGTCCACGTTCAAGCCCATCGTGTACGCGGCGGCGCTCCGCGCGGGGCTCCCGGCCTCGACGGTGCTCGACGACGCGCCCCTGACGATGATGCAACCCGACGGCACCGAGTGGGCGCCGCAGAACTTCGATCTCAAGTTCGGGGGGCCCATGCCCATGCGCGAAGCCCTGTACCAATCGCGCAATCTCCCCGCGATCCGGGTGGGCATGGAGGTCGGCGAAGCCAACGTCGTGGAGATGGCGCGCCGGTTCGGCATCACGGCCGAGATGTTGCCCGTGCCCTCCATCAGCTTGGGCGCGGCCGACGTGCACCCGATCGAGATGGTGAGTGCCTATACCGTCTTCGCCAGCCTCGGGACGCGCGTGCAACCCAACCCCATCGTGCGCGTCACCAATACCGACGGCAAGGTGCTGTGGCGTCCCGAGGCCGTGCGCGAACAAGTGCTCTCAGCCGAAGAAGCGTGGATCATGACCGACATGCTCCGTGATGTGATCCGCCGCGGGACGGCCTACGGCGCCGTCGTGGTGAACGGCAACTTCCGTCACCCGGCGGGCGGCAAGACGGGCACCACCAACGACTACTCCGATGTGTGGTTCATCGGGTACACCGCCGATCTCGTCGCGGGCGTGTGGATGGGGTTCGATCGCCCCACGCGCATCATGGCCAACGCCCAGGGGGGGCGCCTCGCCGCGCCCGCGTGGACGGCCTTCATGGCCGATGTGTATCGCCGCAAGCCGGCACCGCCCGAGTGGCCACGGCCCAGTTCCCTCGTGGCGATGGAGATCGATGGTCCCTCCGGTCAGCGTCGCGGCCTGTGCTCCGCTGACCGCGCGGCGACCGAGTGGTTCATCCCGGGCACTGAGCCGATCGACATGTGCCTGCCGGGATTCCTCGACAACATCCGGCGCCGCGGACGGTGATGCGGATCCACGCCCGTTGGCTGCTGCCCGTCAGCGGGCCACCGGTGCGGGACGGCACGGTCATCGTCGATGGCCGCTCCATCACCTACGTGGGGCCACGGCAGGGCGCGCCCACCGGCCGCACCGAGCTCGACCTCGGCGATGCGATCCTGCTGCCAGGCCTCGTGAACGCGCACATCCATCTCGACCTCGGCGCCCTTGAGGGGAAGCTCGCTTCGCGCGACTTCTTCGCGTGGATGCGTGAGCTGATGGGGCATCTAGGTGCGCTGCCAATGGACGCGTTGCGTGAGGGCGCGCGTCGCTCGGTCGTCGAACAACTCGCGATGGGGGTCACCACCATGGCCGACACCGCGCCGCATCGGTTCGGCTTCGACGCCCTGCGGGAGTTCGGCGCCCGCGGTATCGCGTACCGCGAAGTATTCGGCCCCGACCCCGCGCAGTGTGCGGACGCGCTCGCCGGCCTGCAGGCGGCCGTGGACGACATGCGGGCCGACGAGACGGACCTCGTGCGCGTGGGGGTCTCGCCGCACGCGCCGTTCTCGGTGGCGGATGCGCTCTACACGGCGGTGGCCGAGTACGCGCGCGCGGCCGACCTCCCGATCGCGGTGCACATCGCGGAGAGTGTGGCCGAGACCGAGCTCGTGCGCGACGCGGACGGTCCCTTCGCGCGGTATCTGCGCGACGTGCGCGGGATCGCCGTGACCCCGCGCGGGGCGTCGCCCATCGCGGTGTTGGAGCGCACGGGGATCCTCGCGCAGCGGCCACTGTGCATCCACGCCGTGCAGGTGGCGCCCGATGATGTGGCGCGCCTCGCCGCGGCCCGGGCGCCCGTGGCGCATTGTCCGTGCTCCAATCGGTGGTTCGGCCACGGGGCGGCTCCCATCGCGGCGTATCGCCGCGCGGGCATCACCATCGGGCTGGGCACGGATTCGATCGCGAGCAACACGCAGGTGCGACTCGCCGTCGAGGCCGCGCACATCGCCGACCCCTCGCTCACGCCCGCGGATCGGATCGCGCTGGTGACGCAGGGCGGGGCGGCGGCGCTGGGGCTCGCCGATCGGATCGGCGTGTTGCGGGCCGGGTGGGAGGCCGATCTCGCGGCATTCCCGATCGGCGATCCGCAGGCCGCCGATCCCGATCCCGAGCGCTATCTGCTCGACCACGCGATGACGGCCGCCGCGCGGTTCGTCATGGTCGCCGGACGCGACCGGACCGGGGGACGATGGGTCACGAATGCGTAGCACCCTCGGCCGTGCCTTGAGCCCGCGCGCGACCACCCTTTAGGTTACGCCTATGAGTAGCGTCATCGGATGTCTGGCGCTCAATGCGTCGTATGAGCCGCTAACGATGATCCCGTTGCGGCGAGCCCTCCGCTTGGTCATCGACGGGAAGGCCGAGATCGTCGAGGCCGACCGTGAACGCGTCGTGCGCTCGGAACGGCTCTCGTTGCCGCGGCCGGCCGTCATCCGGCTCACCAAGTTCATCCATGTTCCGCGGCGCTTCCGGCGGCAGGTGACCAACACCTTCCTGTTCGCGCGCGACGACTATCAGTGTCAGTATTGCGGACGCACGGCCATCGAGCTCAAGCCGCGCGAGGCGCTCACCCGCGATCACCTGATCCCCATCTCGCGGGGTGGGGCCAACACGTGGACCAACGTCGTCACCGCGTGTTCGTCGTGCAACACGCGCAAGGCGAATCGGCTGCCGCACGAGATCGGCATGCAACCGCGCACGGCGCCGGTCGAACCGCACTTCGTGCATCTCAGCTGGGCGGTGCGTCGACTCACGCCCATCCAAGAGCGCTACATCAGCACGTTCTACGGCGCCGAGACGGTCACCGAACCCGAAGCCCTGCGCGAGTGAGCGTCAGCGGTCGAAGCGCGCACTGCGCCCCTCGACCCGCACCACCTGCCCGCCGAGCAATCGCGAGAACAGCGTGCGGAGGCCGCGCCGCACCGGCGACGTGGGATCCGCCCGGCCGGTCAACGCGGGACGCAGGTCGCCGCGGAGCCAGCGCTCCACTTCGGCCAAGTCACTCCGCGTGAGCGTCTCGATGGTCACGCGCGCGGAGTAGTACATCCCGCGCCGTCCACTGGGCGGCGCCAACGGCACGCGCTGTGGTGTGCTCAGCGCATCGGTGAGCGCGGCCAACGTCGGATGCCGTCCCTCGGGCACCACCGAGTCGCCGACGATCCGCGCCACGCGATACATCCCGCTCAAGGCATCGAACTGCACGATGCGCGCACTGCGCACCCCGCCTAATCGTTGATCCCCCAATCGCCCCGCGCCCCACAGCTCGATCTCGATGGCGATGCGCGCGGGGAAGCCATTGGACAACAGATCACGACTCCGCCCATCGCCGAACACGCCGGTGAGGCGGACCATCGGCCCCGCCGCAGCCCCGCTGGCGCTGGACGCAGGGGCCGTCACGGTGACGGTGGGACGCGACTGCGCGGTGGCCACCGAGGTGACCACCGCGAGCGCGAACCCGACGGACCGCCAGTGCATCGTGAGCTAGAACCGCCGCTCGAGGCGGACGATGACGTTCACCGGTTCCTTCGCATCGCTGACTGACTTGGCCACGGCCACCGACAGGGCGCCGAAGTCGAGCCCGAGCCCGATGTCCGACTTGTACGTGCTGAACGCCGGGAACGACTGCGTCCCGTACGACGTGAGGGCATCGTCCCGGGCGCGCCAGCCGCGCCCCGCATTGGCGAAGGCGATCCACGTGGGGCCATCCAGCTCGGCCGGGATCCACGTGCTCTCGTAGTCGGCCACATCAAAGCCAAGGCTGCCTTGGTACTCCACCTGGATGAGCGCGATCCGGTCGCACATCGCGGGAACACCCGCGACGACCCCGCCGGGTTCGCTGCACTGCAGCCGATCCTCGCCGCCCCGCCAATGCCGACGGAAGTCGAAGCCCGGGAGCGTGGCGGGGCCACCGACCGAGAGTCGACGTTGCAACGGCAGCGCGTCGCCACCCATCCACCCGCCCACGACGGCGCGCACATTGAGCTGCGCCCCCGGCGCGAGGCGGTGGTAGCGACGCACATCGAGGAAGCCGCGCGTCCAGGTCGGCGCCGGATCAGGCACCGGCAATGTCAACACCGGCCCGGCGCGGCGCGCGCCGAACGACTCAGCGTCCAGCGTGCCGCGCTCTACTTCGGCGTTCACATACCACCCGGCCCACGGCGAATAGCGCTGGTTGCGCGTGTCGATATCGAGCCCGGTCGTGAACAATCGCGCCACGCCTTGATCCATCGAGGGGTTCTGCCGCCAGCGGTCGTCGCTCCGCAAGAGCGTCCACGGGTTCCGCGCCTCGCGCGAGGTCCACCGCTCTTCGGCGACACTCACGCGGAGGGAGACATCATCCGTGAGGAATCCGCGCACCGTGCCGCGCCCACCCAACCGGCCGTAATGGTCGCGGAAATCCCGCCGCAGGACCGCCGAGCCGATGCCCGCCTCGCTGGGGGATATCTGCCACTCTTCAACGGCCGCCACTTGGTCGTAGTGCTCCACGCCGAACCCCCAGCCCGCGCCCGTCCCGAAGCGCATGTCCACGCGCGCATCATGCCCGAGCGTGCCGCGGTCCCACCGGACCGGCTCGGCGGTGCGCACGATCCCGCGCGCCTCGACGGTCAATGAGCCCCAGTCGCGTTGCACCCGGAGGCGCGGTCCGAGCAGGATGGGCAATCCTTCCACGCGATTGTACGTGCGTGCGGTGGCCAACGACAGCAGGTCGAACCGGGTGCGGTCCGCCGCCGGATCACGCCGCCGCCAAAAATCGGAGTCACTTTCTTCGCGCGTCTCGATGCCTTCGACGATCAGGCGGTCGCCGTCGATCCGATACCGGAGCACGTCGGAGTACACGCGCACATCGCCGCCGATCTGGGCATCACTCCGACCATCGACTTGCCCGCCCACCACGATGATGTCGCCGTCCACCCGGGCGCCGGGCAGCAGGGTGATGTTCGCGTTGACCCCCACCACGGAGCCGCGGATGTGCCCCGCGATGGTGGCCGGGCCGTTCCGTACCGCCAGCGAGGCAGCGACGACTTCGCCCGCGGCGATGGACACCGAGGCGATCTCGCGCCGCGAGCCTGGGGCGTTATGGAGCGTCTCGATATCACGCGCGACGTTCGGCGGGATCGACGCGACGCGGCGTTGGGCACCAACGTCCACCGCGCTGACAAGGGCGAGGAGGCACAGCAAGATGGATCGAACGGTCATAACGGATCCTGATCGAGGGATGCCACTCCGTAGAGGCACGAGCTGTGCCACACCGACGTGGGGCCGACACACCAACGGTCTTCCATAAGGGGACTTGCCATCATCACGGTTCGTCCCGCGGACCATCCGTCCTCCACAGAGGGCGCTGATCCGTGTCGATCCGCATCACGACGTCTCGATGCCGAGCCGCTTCATGCGACGGTACAGGTTGGGACGATCCGTCTGCAACCGACGCGCGGCTTCCGCGATGTTGCCGTCGGCCCCCACCATCGCGTGCTCGATGAGCAGCTTCTCGTACGCATCCAACGCATCGCTGAGCGGCCGGTCGAGGACGATCTCCGTGGCCGGTACCCGCACCACTGCCTCGGGCAACACGCGCGTCACGTGCGCGGCCGTCACGGTCTCCCCACCATGCAGGATCGCCAAGCGCTCCACGATGTTCTGCAACTCCCGCACATTGCCCGGCCACCGGTAGCCATGGAACGCCGATAACGACTCCGGGCTCCAGTGCGGCATCCGCTGCCCACTCCGCACCCGCAGCAACGCGGTGAAGTGCGTCACGAGCGCGGGGATGTCCTCCGGATGTTCGCGCAGCGGCGGGAGCGCCAACGGGATCACGTTGAGACGGAAGAACAGATCCTCGCGGAACGTGCCGTCGGTCACCGCGCGCGTCAGATCGCGGTTGGTCGCGGCGATGAGACGGACATCCACCGTGATCGCCTTCCCGCTGCCCACGCGCTCGATCTCGCGCGCTTCGATCGCCCGCAACAACTTGGCCTGGGCCTCGGCGCCCAGATCCCCGACTTCGTCGAGCAGCAGCGTTCCCTTGTGCGCGAGTTCGAAGCGACCGATGCGGCGCTCGGTCGCCCCCGTGACCGAGCCCTTCTCGTGGCCAAACATCTCGCTCTCGACCAGATCGCGGGGGATCGCGGCGCAGTTCACCCGCACGTAGGCCTGGTCGCGCCGCGTACTCTGCGCGTGCAACGCGCCGGCGACCACCTCTTTGCCCGTGCCTGACTCGCCGGTGATCAGCACCCGCGCGTCCGTGGTCGCCACGCGCGCGACGAACGCGCGCACCGCTTGGATGGGGGCACTCTCGCCGACGAGCGTGCCGACGAGGCCCAGGTCGGCGCGGAGCGCGCGCGCTTCGAGCCGCGCACGACGCAACTCCAACGCGGTGGCCAACGCCAACAACGTCGACTCCGGCGTGAGCGGCTTCTCCAGGAAGTTCACCGCACCCAGCCGCGTAGCGCGCACCGCATCGTGCAGGCCCGCACGTCCGCTCATCATGATCACCGGCACGTCGGGGAACTGCGCACGGAGCCGTTCCAAGGTGCCCATGCCGTCGAAGTCGCCCGGCATCATGAGGTCGAGCAACACGGCATCAGGCTCGGCGTCGAGGGCTGCGGCGACGCCACTCGCACCGTCGGCCGCATCGCGCACCTCATAGCCTTCGCCGGAGAGCAGCGCGCCCACCATGCGCCGGATGTTCGGTTCGTCGTCAATGATCAGGATCGTCGGCATCTATCGCTCCCGCACGGCCACTCCGCCGCGCGCTCGAGGCATTGGAACACGGTCACCCATCGGTCGGCCACTCGCCCGTGATCGCGGGGAGCCCATCGTTGCGCGGGATGACGAACCCGATACAGGTCGGCGCGCCGTGCACACTCTCGGCGAACACCGTCCCGCGGTGCGCTTCCACCGCCTGCCGCGCGATCGCCAAGCCGAGCCCCGTCCCACCAGGCTTCTCGGTCTCATACGGCTCCCAGATCCGCAGGATTCGCCCGGCGCTGATGCCCGGCCCGGAGTCCTCGACGCACAGACGGATCGCTGGCGCGCCGTGGAGGATGGCCTCCGTCACGCGGATCGCGATGGTGCCGAACGGGCCGCAGGCCTCTACCGCGTTGAGGACGATGTTCGACAACGCCCGCGCGAGCGAGTCGTGGTGCCCGCGCACGGTCGGCGTGACCGCAGGGAGGAGGAGCTGGAGGGCGATCCCCTCGGGGACCGTCGCGCGCGCCGTGTACGTCACCAGCTCGGCGATGTCCACGTCAGCGGCGGGGCCCTCGGGGAGGCGTCCGAACTGCGCGAAGGCCTTGGCCATCGCCTCCAGTCGGAGGGACTCGGTGGCCAACACCTCGAGCGTCTCGCGGCTCGTGGCCGGGAGCTCGCGCCGCAAACGGTCGATCGCGAATCGGATCGGCGTGAGGGGGTTCTTCAGCTCGTGCGCGAACCGACGCGACGACTCCCGGAACGCGCGCAGGCGCTCGGCCTCCATGGCCCGCTGCCGCCCCACCGCCAGCTGATCCGACATCGCGAGCATCCCGTCGCGTAGCACCGCGAACTCTGGCGCGCCGCGTGTCTCCTCGGGGGCCGGGAGCGGCTCGGCCCGGGCGATCGCGCCGGTCCACCCGACGAGTTCGTCGAGTGGGCGACTCAACTGTCGGCTGAGGTGACCGGCCACGCGCGAGGTGAGGTACATGAGCAGCAGGAATCCGATCAGCGACGAGACCGCGAAGACCACGACCAACCGATCCGCGAGGAATCGCACCTGACGCGCGCTCGTCACCGAGGCGCCGAGCTGCGTGGCATGCGCATCGAGCGCGGCCCGTTCGCTGGCGGTGAGTGGGGCATCGCGGAGGGCGGTCACGGCGGCGGCACCCGAGGCCGAGATGCTGTCCCAGGCCGCGCTCCCGCTCAGGAGCGGGACCACGCGGTTGAACGCGAACACGCCGGTGGTGGCCACGACCATCGCTGGGATCGCGGCGAACAGGGCGAGGATCGCGAAGAGCCGGGCGCGGAAACCGAAACGCACAGGATCGGGGTGGGTGTCGCAGGTGAGATCAGAGAGATTCCGCTATGAAGCTACCGGCGTGACCGCCCCCCTGCCTCCCCGCAGGGGTGCCATTCTCGCGACCCGACCCATAGGTTTCCCCTATCCTGCTGCGCGGAAGGTCGCGTGTGCGTGCTGTACGGTCCGGCCCGATGCCGACCGCGCACGGCGCCACGACTGCCCGCCCCAGGACCGGTCCCCGCGGCGGCGGAGCACTACCGTTCTGCCGAGGCGCGCGGGCCGCTCGTGAATCCCTTCACACCGAGTATGCCTGTCCGTTCCCCTCGGGGCGTGCCAACGCGCGCGCCCGTCGCCCCATTGCACAGGGGCCCCGGTGCGACCACGTCGCACGACTCCACCTCGCCCAACGCGGCGCTCCTCATCGACTTCGACAACGTCACGATGGGGATCCGGTCTGATCTGCAGACCGAACTTCGCAACCTGCTCTCGTCGGCCATCGTCAAGGGCAAGGTCGCGGTCCAGCGGGCGTACGCCGATTGGCGTCGCTACCCGCAGTACATCGTCCCGCTCTCCGAGTCGTCGATCGATCTGATCTTCGCCCCGGCGTATGGCTCCTCCAAGAAGAACGCGACGGATATCCGTCTCGCGGTCGACGCCATCGAGCTCGTGTTCACGCGCCCCGAGATCGGCACGTTCATCCTGCTCTCCGGTGACTCCGATTTCTCGAGCCTCGTGCTCAAGCTCAAGGAGTACGGCAAGTACGTGATCGGCGTCGGCATCCGCGAGTCCTCCTCGGACTTGCTCGTGCAGAACTGCGACGAGTACTACTCCTACAACGCCCTCGCCGGTCTTGTGAAGACGAACGAGGAAGAAGTCGTGAAGTGGGATCCGTGGGAGCTCGTCGTCGAGGCCATCGGTCGCATGCAGAAGAACGGCGACGTGATGCGCTCCGATCGCCTCAAGCAGGTGATGCAGGAGATCGACCCGAACTTCGACGAGAAGAACCTCGGCATGGCGAAGTTCTCGCGCTTCTGTCTCGATGCGTCGCAGCGCGGGTTGCTCAAGGTCACCAAGCTCGAGAACGGCCAGCTCGAGGTCGCGCCGGGTGAGAAGGCGCCGGCCGCCGTGAAGAGCGACGCGCGGGCGGCCGCTCCGGCGGCTACCGCAGCGGCCCCGGCCGCGGATGGCGCGGCGGCCGAGCCGCGCGAAGGTGGTCGCAGCCGTCGTGGTCGCCGGGGCCGTGGTCGCGATCGTGATGATCGTCCGCGCGCGGATAGTCCGGCGGGTGAAGGCGCGGCCGTCGCCGGCACGTCAGCGCCAGCCGTGACCGCGCCGGTGGTCGTCGCGCCGATCGTGGCGGACCTGCCGCCGGTCGATGATACGATCGGTCGTGGTGGTGAGCGGTTGTCGCGCGACGAGGCGTTCGACCTCGTGAAGCGTGCCGTCGCGGCGGTGGTCACGGGGGAGGATCCGGTGCCGGCCGAGCTCGTGCGTCAGAAGGCGTTCGTGCTCCTCGGCCGCGACAGCGAGAGTCTCGCCGATCGCATGTTCTCGCGCATCCTCCGCGACGCGCACGATGCGTCGCTGGTGGACCTGCGCAAGCGTGGCCACTCGTATGAGGTGTCGCCGGCCGCGGTCGCGCCGTCGGTCATCGCGCAGCTCGATGCCGTCACCGCCGCGCAGGACGCCGCCGCGGCGGCTGCGGCGCCGGTCGTGCCCCGTTCGATCACCGGTCGTCGCGGTGCCCGTGGGAAGGGCGGCGAGATCCCCGCGGACCTCCTCAGCATCGGTGTCGTCGAGATGGAGCCAACAGCGCCGGTGAAGGCCCCGGCCGCCAAGGCCGAGCCCAAGGCGACGGTGGCCCCCAAGGCTGCCGCTGCCCCAAAGGCCGCTGCCGCTCCCAAGGCGGCTCCGGCCGCCAAGAAGACCGCCGTGAAGAAGGCCGCCCCCAAGGCGAAGAAGCCCGCGGCCAAGAAGAAGACCGTCGCGAAGAAGTAAGCGCGGAGGCCGAAACACGAAGGGGCGCCGACATCGTCGGCGCCCCTTCTGTTTTCCAGCAACGAGTCAGCCCAGAGTCACGAGAGCGCGAATCGTAGCGAGTGGTTCGTGCTTCTCGTGCTACTTGAGCCGTTCGATCGACGACCCGAAGTTGAACCGCAACCCACCCTCGATGTGGTAGCTGAACCCATCCCCATTGATCAGGAACTGATTGCGTCCCTGCGTCGGCATCACGGTCGCTTGGACGAACGGAGCGAAGCGGCGGTACTGCGCCTGCATGCCGATGGTGCCGAGGAGCGACGCGCGAGATTTCGCGTCGTTGATGCGCGCTAGCACCGTGTCACGATGCGCCGGGCCATCGAAATTTGGACTCGAGGGCTGCGCACGAGGAATGAAGCTGAATGCCATCCCGACGCCGGCGTACGGCCGCACGCTGCCGAAGAACACGCGCGGCATGTAGTAGTAGGAAGCCGAGAAGCGACGCCAGTCACGGATATCCACGAGGCGACGTTCGCCGCTGGGCGAGTTCGCCACGACGCTCTGGGCGTCGAAGTAGGACTGATCCAAGCTCACGTGCAGCGCGCCCTTGGAGCGCGTGATCAGCCAGTCCGCGCCGATGGTCGGGGCGGTGGTCCGGGCGATCTCGGTCCTGAACGTTACGAGCCCACCCTTCGCTCCCCAGAACCAGGAGTCGATGAAGGGGTGCTTCTCCTGCGCCGACCCGAGCGCAGGCGTGAGGAGGAGGGCCATCGTGCCCACCAAGCGAGCGCAACGCATACGAGAGACCTCTCGTCGAAAGAACGGCGCGGCCCGAGCCGACCCGCCGGGTGCGGATCCCAGGCCGCTCAACAGCCCCCCGCCACTACGCGCAGGCACCCGAGAGGGACGACGGGCGCCCTGAACTCGTAACCGGGGGAGGGCACCCGTGGGGGCTCAGAAGAACGAGTGGCACGAGTGGCACGAGAAGCACGGGGCTGTACCCCCGCGACGTCGCCCCACCCGTGCCTCTCGTGCTCCTCGACTACGCGGTGGGCGCGGTGGTGGACGCGCGCCCCGCCGAGTGGGGGTGGTGTCGCGGGGGGGCCGCCGCCCCCAGAAACCCCCCCCCGGCCGGACCCAGCGGCCCCCCCCCCAAGCC
>JBEIVF010000142.1:0-5411 GCA_040374005.1 Gemmatimonadaceae bacterium
CCCCGGCTGCGACGACACCTTGGTGAACGTGTTGCGGAACTGCTTCTCGCTCACGCCGTAGATGCGCTTGATCTTCTGCTTCTCACGGAGCTGCTTGGCGTACTCCGACGTCTTGCGACGACGCGACGTGCTCTGCCCGTGCTGGCCGGGCGGATACGCGCGGCGCTCGACGGGGCACTTCTCCGTGAAACACTTGGTGCCCTTGAGGAACAGCTTGGTGCCTTCGCGGCGGCACTGCCGGCAGGCGGGTCCGGTATAACGCATTGCTTAGACTCTCCGACGCTTCGGCGGACGGCACCCGTTGTGCGGGATGGGCGTCACGTCCTTGATGCTCTTGACTTGCAGACCAGCGGCGGCGGGCGCCTGGATCGCGGACTCGCGTCCCGATCCGGGACCCTGCACGCGCACGTGGACGCGACGGACACCCGCCGACATCGCCTCGCGCGCACACTGCTCCGCGGCCACGGTGGCCGCGAACGGCGTCGACTTCTTGGAGCCCTTGAACCCGGCCTTGCCGGAGGTCCCCCAGGAGATCGCGTTGCCGTGCACATCCGTGATGGTGATCAGCGTGTTGTTGAACGTCGCATTGATGTGCGCGACGCCCTCCGCATCGACCACCTTCTTCGACTTCTTTCCGGTCGCCATTACTTGGTCACCTTCTTCTTGCCGGCGATCGCGCGGCGCGGGCCCTTCTTGGTGCGGGCGTTGGTGTGCGTCCGCTGACCGCGCACGGGCAATCCGCGACGGTGGCGCGTGCCACGGTACGATCCGATGTCCATCAACCGCTTGATGTTCATCGCGATCTCCGTGCGCAGGGCGCCTTCGACGCGAAGGGTCCGCTCGATCTCCTGACGGAGCTTGTTGACGTCCGCCTCGACGAGGTCTCGGACGCGCACATCAGCACTGACGCCGGTGGCCGCAAGGATGCGACGCGCCAGCGCGGGGCCGATGCCGTAGATGTAAGTCAAGCCGATTTCGACGCGCTTTTCACGCGGAAGGTCGACGCCTGCGATTCGTGCCATCGTATCAGCCCTGACGCTGCTTATGCTTCGGATTTCGACTGCAGATCACGTAGGTGACGCCAACCCGCTTCACCACCTTACAGTGTTCGCAAATCGGCTTGACGCTGCTTCGTACCTTCACTGCTTCCTCGCGATCGCAATTATGGACACTTTTGGGACAGACGCGAAGCATAAACCCTTATGGGGCTTGAAGCAAGGCCCTGTTAGGCCAGCGCCTGACGGACCGCGTCCAGGGCGGCTTCAGGGTCCTCCGCCGCGGTGACCGCCCGCCCCACCACGATGTACGACGCCCCGGCCACACGGGCCTCCGCGGGGGTCACCACCCGCGCCTGGTCATGCGTGGCGCCGCCCGCTAATCGGACCCCTGGCACCAGCGTCTGCACCGCCCCCGCGAAGCGATCCCGGATGCGTGCCGCCTCGTGGCCGCTACACACGATCCCATGGGCGCCAGCGGCCGCCGTCAACCCCGCCAACCGCTCCACTTCGGCCGCAATGTCCACATCGGCTCGCCCGCTGGCCGCGCCATAGCTCGCCGCATCGAACGACGTCAGCACCGTCACCGCGAGGATCCCGCACTCCGAGCCATCCTGCGCCCCCGCCCCCTCGACGGCCGCCGCGATCATCGGCGTGCCCCCACCGGCGTGCACGGTCAGCAGCGAGGCGCCCAGCGCCGCCACGGAGCGCGCCACCCCGCGCACCGTGTTCGGGATGTCGTGCGCCTTGAGGTCCACGAACACGTCCTTGCCCTGCTCGCGCAGCCAGCGCACGACCCGCGGCCCATCGGCCGCGTACAACTCCAGTCCGACCTTGTAATAATCCGCGCCCGCGCCGAGACGCCCCACCAGTGCCGCCGCGTCATCAAAGCTCGGCACATCCAGCGCGATCACCGCGCGCGTCATGACGGCCACTGCAACGTTCCCACGAGTTCCTGCACCGAGCGCACTCCGTGTCGATCACACCACCGCGCAAGATCGCGCACGATCCGCGCCGGACGACGCGGATCCGCCAACGCCGCCGTCCCGATCCCGACGAGCGACGCGCCAGCCATCAGATACTGCACCACATCCGTCGCATGCTGCACGCCGCCGAGCCCGATGATCGGCGCGCGCACCGCCCGTGACACCTTCCACGTGGCCAACACCCCCACCGGCAACAGCGCCGCCCCGCTCACGCCACCCGAGCCGAAGCCGAGCATCGGGCGACGACGCGCCACGTCGATCACCAAACCGGGGATCGTGTTCACCACCGAGATGCCCGTGGCCCCCGCATCGATCGCACACTGCGCGGTGCCCGCGACATCGGGGAGCGTCGGCGACAACTTCACGAACAACGGCTTGGTCGTCACGGCGCGCGCACGGGTGATGAGATCCGTCAGCACGGCCCGGTCCGCCCCGAACTCCATCCCGCCAGCTTTCACATTCGGGCACGACACGTTCAGTTCGTAGCCGTCGAATCCGCTCGCACTGTCGAGTCCGCTGATCACCGTCGGGAAATCCTCCAACACCTTGCCGACGACGTTCACCAACACGCGCGTCGCGCCCCGGTGCGCCGCGAGCCACGGCAGATCCTGCGCCCGCACGCTCGCGACGCCGGGGTTCGCGAGGCCGACCGCATTGATCATCCCGCCCTCGAAGTCGGCCACGCGTGGCGCCGGCGCCCCGAGTCGCTCCTCGGGAGACACGGCCTTGGTCACCAACCCGCCGAGCGCGTGCAGATCCATGACATCGTCGAGCTCGCGGCCGTACGCCGCGGTGCCAGCGGCGAGGATCAACGGATTGCGGAACGGCAGCCCCGCGACCTCGGTGCGTAAGGCGTCGCTCATTGGCCGCGTCCTCGCGAGCGCAATAATGCGGCGACGGAGTCCGCACGACGGGTACTGTCGACGCGCACCCACGCGCGTAGCGAATCACGGAATTGGTTGGTCACGACGATGAACGATTGATTGAGTGCGACGTCCTCGCCCTGCGCCGTGCTGGAGTCGCGCGGCGACACGCCGCGGAGCACCGCACTCACGCCGGCCGTGGGCCAGTTCGCTAGGGCCCGTGCCTGGTACACGGCGCTCGAGTCCGGGATCATCAGGGCAGCGGCCACGAGTGCCCGAGCGGCGATCGGCGACTCCGGATAGTCCCGCTCCACTTGCCGGAAGAAGGTGTGGGCGAGCGCCGTCGCCCGCAGCGAATCGCGCGCGAACTCCGCTGCGAGGTACAGCCCCGCGCCGAACCGATCGGCGCGCTTCAGACACAACTCGATCAACAACACCGCGTGCCGGATCCGCTCCAACTGCGGGGTGCGGCGCGCCAGCACCGAGTCCCGCTTCAGTCGTTCGCGGACGTCCACCATCTCGCGGGTGCCACTCAGATCGAGGGCGAGCAGCCGCGCCGCGACCGGACCCTCGTACGCGGCGGTGAGGCCGATGCGCCGGGCTTCCAGGGCCATCCGGCGCGCGGTGGCCGTATCACCACGGGTGGCCGTGAGGTCGCTGGTGAGGAGGAGCAACTGCGCGCGATCGTTCACCGGCGCCCGTGAGCGGGCGTACCGATCCGCGATCGCCACCACGCCGGCGCGGCGTTCCGCCGCCCACAGCGTGCGCATGTGCCGCGGCACGTCTGATCGCCAGTCACCCACCGTGGCTCGCGCGGCGAGCAGACGCTCTGCCGCGGCATGATCGCCCGCCAGCATCGCGGCGCCCAGATTCTCCCACGAGGCGGCCGTCCCCGGGATCCGCGCCAACATCTGTTGCGCCCGCTCCGGCTCGCCCTGCGCGAGTGCGGCGCGCGCACTGAACAGGGTCGCGGACTGCCGCACCACCGGATCCGCATCGTCGATCAGTGGACGCAACACCGAGTCCGCCACGCTGTTCTTGTTCTCCGTGAGGAGGCACGAGGCCAACGCCACCCGAGCGTGGGCGCGCCGCGTCACCGGCTCGGCGGGCAACGCGAGATACTCCGCTAAGCGGGGCGCCGCGGGACCGCACTCGTTCCCCAACGCGGCGCCGCGGGCCGCGAGGTACAACGCGTGCGTGCGCCACCGCGAGCGATCGAACCGCGCGAGCACCGTCTCGGCGTGCGTCGCCGAGACCCGGAATGAATCCGCCGCGGAGAGATACTCCCCGCGCATCCACTGCCGTTCGGCCGTCTTGGCGGCGCGCTCCGCATTGTAGATGCCATTGTAGTACGCACACCCGCTCACGAACAGGAGCGCCACCGGTAGCAGCGCCCGCTTCATGCGCCGCCTCCGCTGACCCGCTTCTCGTACTGCTCGAGGTACCCGAGGGTCGCATCCGCGATCGACTCGGCCAAGGCCTGCTGCCCGGCCGCACTGTACATCCACGCGGCCTCCGCGGGGTTCGAGCCGAACCCGATCTCGATCAGCACGGCCGGCATGAACGAGCGCACGAGCACGGCGAACCCCGCTTGCTTCACGCCGCGGTTCGGGCCGGGATGGCGCTTGGCGAGTCCGGCTTGGATCGCGGCCGCCAGCTCGAGCGACTCGCGCAGATGTTCGTTCTGCGCCATGTCGTTGATGATGAACCCCAGCGGATCGGTGGCAGAGGTTTCGATCTCGGTCTCGAACTTGACGACTTCGTTCTCCATCTGCGCTACGCGCTTGGCGTCCTCGGTCTTCGCTTCGGCGAGGAAGTACGTCTCGAAGCCGCGCGCGCCCCCCGCGTTGGCCCAGCCCGGGTTGGCGGCGTTGACGTGGATCGACAAGAAGAGATCCCCACGTTGCTGATTGGCGATGCGGCCGCGGTCGGCGAGCGCGATCAGGGTGTCCCGATCGCGCGTGAGGTGCACGCCGACGCCGCGGTCCTTCAACGCGGCCGCGACCCGACGCGAGACGCCGAGGGCGATGTCCTTCTCCCACACGATCGTGCCGTTGGGCAGTCGCGCCCGCATGCCGACGTCCTGGCCGCCGTGGCCGGGGTCGACGATGACGCGCCGCGACGTGACGCGCTTGACAGGCGTGGCGGCCGGCGATGGCGCCGGACGGGCGGGCGGGGTCGCCACGATCGCGGCCGCGCGCGGCGGGAGCCGGAGTTCCCCGCGGGCCCGGTCGAAGCCGAAGGTGGGGTCGAGCCGCGGAATTAACTCGGTGACGACCTGCAGCGGGATCCAGAGGGCGGCGCCGCGGAGCTGCGGGGCGACGACGAGCGCATGCGCGGTGTTCGCGGTCCGCGCGTAGGGCAGTCCCGCGATCAACGTCGCGCGCACCGTGCCCACGGCGAGCACATAGCGTCCATCCGCTTCGCGGGTCCACGTGCCGCCCATGAGGCGCGCCAGCGGAGCGGCTTCGACCATCGCCACGCCACGCCGCGCGTCGAGCGTGAGCGTGGTGTCGCGCACCCGGAGCGTGGCGAGGTCGGCCAGCGGCACGCGCGGCGCGGCGCCC
>JBEIVF010000126.1:0-6189 GCA_040374005.1 Gemmatimonadaceae bacterium
CCGTCTCGCGTGATCGGCGGGGTCCGGCGCGCGCTCCTGACGATCGGGCTCGCGCTGCTGAGCGCGTCGCCGGCGGTGGGACAGCGCGAGGCCGAGCGCCTCGATGGGGGCCGCTTCACGGTGCTGGCCTACCCCGTCGATCGGGTCCTCGCGCGCGCGGTCCTCGCGGCGGCACAGGCCAACGACACCTTTCCCGACCTGCCGCGCCCGCAGCGACGGGTGCTGATCACGATCGCGCCCACGGACGCCCTGTTCCGCGAGTGGGTGGGCGACGCGTTCCCGGAGTGGGGCGCGGCGGCGGCGTTCCCGGCCAGCCATCGGATCGTGATGCGCGGCCGGAGCTCGGGCGAAAGCGACGCGGGCGACCCGCTGGTCGTGTTGCGGCACGAGCTGGCCCATTTGGCCTTGGCCGAGGCGCTGGGCGACCTCCCGCCGCGGTGGTTCACCGAGGGGTACGCCAGTGTGGCGGCTGGGGAGTGGGGGCGGGAGGAGGTGCTGGCGACGAACTTCGCGCTGGCGACTCGAGGTCCGCGGACCTTCGCCGCACTGGACGCGATGTTCGCCGGTGGCGGCTCCTCGGCCACGGCGGCCTATGCGTTGGCGCACCGGGCGGTCGCGGAGATGGCGGCACTGGACCCGGGGCGCGGGATGACGCTGTTTTTCAGGTACTGGGGCGAGACGAGGTCGATGGACCGGGGGCTCCGCTCGGCCTACGGGATGACCGTGTCGGGCTTCGAGGCCCATTGGGTGAGCCGGACCCGTCGTCGCTACGGTGGACTCGCCCTGATGGGGGACCTTGCCCTAGCCGCAGGGGTAGTCCTGATCGTCCTGGTCCCGGTGTACGTGCAACGTCGCCGACGCGACCAACGCCGCCTCGACGCGATGCGTAAGGCAGAAGCGGAACAGGAGCAACGAGCGCGGGAGAGCGCGCTGGAGGCCCTGCTGTCGTCAGTTGCGGGGCCGGGGGAACGTCGATTGCTTGACACTCCTCGGGACGAGGCCTAACCTTTTCCGTTCTATGACATCGACTCAAACTTCGCGTTCGCGCGCCTTGTTGTGGTGGGGAGCGGCGGCGCTGACGCTGGTCGCCGGCTACGCGGATCTGTGGCGGGGCGGCGACACGATCGCGCCCATCTTGTTGGTGATCGGTTACTGTGTGTTGGTGCCGATCGCGATCTTGCGGTAGTTCCGTTCCGGTAGCGCATCGTTGGTGTATGACAAGCAGCGCACGGGCGAATAGCTCAGCTGGTTAGAGCACCTGCCTTACACGCAGGGTGTCGGGGGTTCGAATCCCTCTTCGCCCATACACGTTGGGAACTGCTTGGGTGGTGACACCCAAACTCGACCGCTCTTTTCGGAGGAGCATCAGTGACGGCTCGTATTCGCCCTGCAGCATCGTTGTTCGGAGTGTTCGCGCTGGGGACCCTGATCGGTCTCGCGCCGCGCGTCGCCTTTGCGCAGGGCAGCACCGCCCCGTTCATCCTCGTCACGGCGTTCCGGACAGCGGACAACGACAAGAAGCTCGCGGTCCAGGCCGCGGATGCCATCCGCTCGCGGTTGAGCTCGGTGATCTCGTCGAAGGAGCTCTACGTGATCCCGAAGGCGAGCATCGAGACGTACCTCGAGGGCTCGGGCTATGCGAAGGATGAGCCGCTCAATGCGATCGATGCGCGGCAGCTCGGCCAAGTGCTCCGTGCCGACGAAGTGCTGATCGGCACGGCGGCCAAGACGGAGACCGGATTCCGGATCTCGGGGCAGATCGCGCTCACGCGCGACATGGCGATCCGCGACAATATCCCGGCCGGCGAAGGCAAGTCGATGACCGAGACCGCCGCCGATTTCGCGCGGAAGGTCCAGGAAGTCCGCAAGCAGATGCCGCACGAGCGGGCCTGCACCAACGGCCTGCGCGATGGCAAGTACGACGAAGCCGAGCAGTCGGCGCGCGCGGGCATCGCGGCGTACCCGGATGCGATCATGTCGCGCATCTGTTTGATGTTCGCCTTGTCGCAGGCCAAGAAGGCGCCGGACGAGGTGTTGGCGGCGGCGAAAGATATCTTGTCGCGTGATCCGCGGCAGCCGCGGGCCCTGGCCATCTCGATGGACCAGTTCCTGATCAAGGGCGACACGTCCAACATGGCGCGGGTAGCGTCGGAGCTCGTGGCCGTCGAGGCGGGCAATGCGCGGTTGGTCGAGCAGATCGTGACGAACCTCGAGGCCATGCGCCGCGCGGACGTGGCGCTGCCGATCCTCGAGAAGGCACTCACCGAGACGCCGGAAGATCCCGACCTCATGCGCTTGCAGTTCCGTCTGTTGATCGCGTCGGGCAAGTGGAAGGACGTCATCCAGAAGGGCGAGTTGCTGGCCCAGGTCGACACGTCCGCGGCGGACCAGAAGTACTTCGAGCGCATGGCGGCCGCCTACCAGGTGGACAGCCAGCCGCAGAAGGCCGCCGAAGTCTTGGCGCGTGGTGTGGCGAAGTTCCCGGAAGACCCGAACATGCGCCTGACGTTGGGCGGCCTGTTGCAGTCGATCGGGCAGCTGTCGCAGTCCACCGAAACGTTGCGTGGCGCACTGAAGATCGAGCCGAAGTTGCCGAATGCGCGCTTCTTGATCGCGCAGAACTTCATGAAGCAGGAGCAGCAGGACTCGGCGTTGGCGATCTTGCGTGAGGCCGACGCGGCGGGTGAGGACAAGGGGCAGGTCTCCGGCTTCGCACTGACCATGGCCAACGGCATGTTGCGCACCGCGCAGACCAGCCAGAAGCTCGAAGATGCGCGCCGGGTCGCGGTGTTCTCGACGTTCGCCAACACCGTGCAGTCGTCCGACAACTCCAAGTTCTTGCTCGGCGTCGGTCAGTTCTTCGTGGCGCAGGCGGCGTCCATCGCCGGCAATAAGGCCTACGAGGCGACGGACCTGCCGACGGCGTGCACACTGGCCAAGGAAGGCCTGGCCGCGATCAACGAAGCGCAGATCCTGATCCCGCAGGGTGGGCGCGTGGATCCGAACACCGCCGGCCAGCTCTTGCAGTTCATTCCGCAGGTCTCGGGCTCGCTCGAGCAGCAAGTCGCGGCCTACTGTAAGTAGCTCCGCCGCCTCACGGCTGTCTCCCGCGCCCGCCGTTGCATATGCAACGGCGGGCGCGGTCGTTATTACTCCAGTATGTCCCACGACTCCACGTACCACGCGCCCGTCCTCGTCACCGAGATCCTCGCCCTCTTTGACGGGGCGAAGTCGGTGGTGGACGGCACGCTGGGGGGCGGGGGACACACCGCGGCGTTCCTCGAACACGGGATGCGCGTCGTGGGCATCGATCGCGATCCGGAAGCCCGCACGGCGGCCGGGGCTCGGCTCGCGGGCGCCGTGGCCGACGGACGACTCCGCATCCTCGACGATACCTTCGCCGATGCGGTCGACAACTCCGACATCGCCGGCGAGACCTTCGACGCCGTGCTACTCGACCTCGGCATCTCGTCGCACCAGATCGACGACCCGGTGCGCGGCTTCACGTTCCGCGAAGGGGCCGCGCTCGATATGCGCATGGGTGACAGTGGCCCCACCGCGGCCGATTGGCTCAACACCACCGATGCTGACAGCATGGCCACGGCCTTCCGCGAGTACGCCGACGAGCAACGCTCGCGCAAACTGGCGCAGGTGATCGCCCGCCGGCGCGACCATCGGCCGTTGGTCACCAGTGACGACTTCGTCGGGGCGATCCGCGAAACGCTAGGCGCCCGGTCGGGGACGCCGGATTTTGCGCGGCTGTTCCAAGCGGTGCGCATCGTGGTCAATGAGGAGATGGACCAGCTCGCGCGGGCGTTGGTCGGCTGGCGTGACCGCTTGGCCCCCGGCGGCGTCCTCGCGGTGATCTCGTATCATTCCGGCGAGGATCGGCTGGTGAAGCAGGCCTTCCAGCAGTGGTCGCAGGCCTGCATCTGCCCGCCGTTGCAACCGCGCTGCATCTGCGGGCGGGTGGCGCCGGGGACCACCGTGACCCGCAAGCCCATCGAGGCGTCGGCGGAGGAGACGGCCCGGAATGTCCGGGCCCGTAGTGCCAAGTTGCGCGCCTGGCGGCGCGGGGAGCAGGGCTAAATGAAGGGACGCGGGCTGGTAGCCCTCCTATTGGCGGGTTTCGTCTTGGTGGCCACAGGCGTCATATGGCGGAGGAGTGTCGGTGTTGCGCAGACCCAAGCCGTCCAACGGCTGGAGCAGCAACGCGCCGACCTCACCGCTCGTCGTGCGGCGCTCGAAGGTGAGATCCGCGATGCGAGCAGTCGGGCTCGGCTCGCACGCGTGGCGGAGGAACGCCTCGGTTTGCGCGTCCCGAGCGACAGCCAAGTGATCACCCTTCCGCGTCCCGCCGCCCGCCGTGAAGCGCCCTGAAAGACTGACCGTCGTCCACGCCTCGTTCCTGTTGTTCGCCGCGGCCATCATCGTCCGCGCGGGCTACGTACAGGTGTACCAGGCGCCCGAGTGGCGCGAGCAGGCCGCGAAGCAACAGATGACGTCGGCCGAGATGCCGGCACCGCGTGGGTCGATCCTCGATGCGGCCGGCACGGTGCTCGTGGAGAGCCGACCGTTGATCCGGTTGGCGGTGGCGCCGCGTGAAGTGCGCGCCGACGCGCGCGAGCGCTTGGCCGCCGCGATGCGGGCGGCTGGTATCCCCGACGCGACGGTCGACAAGGCCAGTGACACCGCGAACAAGTGGGTCACGGTCCCCGGACGGTTCCTCGCCGCCGATGTCGCCAGCGTGACGGCGATGCGTGGCGTGCATACCGAACAGATCCTCGAGCGGATCCCGCCGCCGCTCGTCGGCTTGCGCGGCTTGGTCGGGCACGCCGCGCCCGATGGACCGGGCCAAGACGGTCTGGAGCTGGCGCTCGACTCCATCTTGCGTGGCATCCCCGGCCGCTCGGCCGCGGTGCGCGATGGCCACGGGGGTCGCTTGCGGTCGCCGTCGCTGGAACGCACGTTGCCGACGACGGGACACACGGTGGTGCTCACGCTCCGCCTGGCCTTGCAGGACATCGCCGAGCGTGCGTTGGCCGATGCCGTGGACCAGACGGGCGCGCGCGGTGGGGATGTGGTCGTGCTCGATCCACGCACCGGTGAGTTGCTCGCGCTGGCGAGTCGGCGCAGTGATCCGAACGCGACGACCGCGACGGCGCTGACCGAACCGGTGGAGCCGGGTTCGACGCTCAAGCCGTTCGTGGCGGCCGCACTCCTCGAACGACAGCTCGTGCCGCTCGACGAGGTGATCAACACGCACGATGGCGTGTTGCAGCTGGGGTCACGCACCATCCGTGACGTCAAGAAGTCCTCGTCGATGACGTTCGCCGAAGTGATCCGGTACTCGAGCAACATCGGGATGATCGCGGTGTCGGAGCGGTTGACGCCGCAGCAACACTATGAAGCGCTCCGCGACTTCGGCTTCGGCGTACCCACGGGCGTGCCGTATCCGTCGGAAGCGTCGGGCTTCTTCCGCACACCGTCGCGGTGGTCGTCGCAGTCGCGCGCCTCGCTCTCGATGGGGTACGAGATCACGATCACGCCCCTGCAGCTGGCGGCGGCGTACGGCGCCATCGCCAATGGCGGGCGGTTGTTGCAGCCCACGCTGGTGAAGGAGATCCGCAATGCGGCGGGTGAAGTCGTGTATCAGCACGAGCCGCGCGTGGTGCGCCAAGTGGTGTCGAGCGAGACCGCCGCGCAGATGCGCGCCTTGCTCCGTGACGTCGTGGATAGCGGCAGTGCGGTGAAGGCCGATCTCGCCACGTACGCAGTGGGTGGGAAGAGCGGCACGGCGCGCCGCACCGAGAACGGGCGGTACGCGGCCGGGCAGTACACGGCGAACTTCGTGGGTCTGTTCCCGGCCGATGATCCACAGCTCGTCGTGCTCGTGAAGCTCGATGCGCCCGACGGCACCTACTATGGTGGGCAAGTGGCCGCGCCGGTGACGAAGGTGGTATTGCAGGCCGCGCTCGCGTCCAGCGATGCGGCGCTCGATCGCGGGCGGTTGACGCGCAAGACGCCGAAGCCGCCCACCCCGGCCCTCGCAGCGAGGCAGGATAGTGCACGACTGCGTGTGGTCGTGTCGGCCGGTGAGCTCGCCGCCGACGGCAGCGTGCCCATCGTGCTCTCGTTGCCGATGCCGAAGCAGGCGGCGCCAGCCGTCGGTGGCGTGCGCCCCGTGCC
>JBEIVF010000241.1:0-2792 GCA_040374005.1 Gemmatimonadaceae bacterium
CACATGGCCCTTGCATAGCAGGAGCTCGGCAAGGAGCAACTCATAGGCTTAGGCTTGTGGGGAGACGGCTGCCCCTGCAAGTTTGACCGCTCCCAGTCACTCGAAGTGTTCACCTGCTCGCTCCCAGGCTGTGGGGGGGAGCTTGGGAGAATGCGATGGCCAGTGACTGCAATCCACGCATCGGCACGACCGCGCTGCGTGTGTTGGCGCGGCATGCCGATCGGTTTCGCGTCACGGCGCTGACGGCGCACCGGAACCAAGCGTTGTTGGCCGCGCAGGTCTCCGAGTGGAAGCCAACGTTCACGGGGCTGGTCGATCCCGGTGATGATGCGTTGCTCGCCGGATGGGGATGTGGCACGGACTGCCTCGTCGCCGCCGCGACGGCGCCCGAGACCGACATCGTGCTGAACGCTGTCGTGGGCGCGGCGGGCCTTGATGCCACGCTGGCTGCGCTGCACGCGGGCAAGCGTGTCGCACTGGCCAACAAGGAATCGCTGGTCGTAGCGGGGGCGCTGGTGCTCGACGCGCTGCGCACCGGCGGCGGGCAGTTGGTCCCCGTGGACTCCGAACACTCGGCCATCCTCCAGTGCTTGGCCGGCCGCGCGCCGCACGAGATCAAGCGATTAGTGCTCACTGCATCGGGTGGTCCCTTCCGCGAGTGGCCGGCCGACCGCGTGCAGGCCGCGACGCTGGCCGATGCGCTGAACCATCCGACGTGGTCGATGGGGCGCAAGATCACGGTGGACAGTGCGTCGCTGGCCAACAAGGCGCTCGAGGTGATCGAGGCGCACTTCCTGTTCGGCATCCCGTACGACCGCATCGATGTCGTCGTGCATCCGCAGAGCATCGTACACTCGATGGTCGAGTTCGTCGATGGCTCGGTGATCGCGCAGATGGGCGTGCCGTCGATGGAACTGCCAATTCTGTATGCGCTCACGCACCCCGAACGTGTCACGGACGGCGGGGTACCAGCGTATGATCCCGTACGGTCGTCGCCGTTGACGTTCGAGCCCGTTCGTCACGATGTATTCCCCACGCTCGGTCTAGGGATCGCGGCGGGCCGCCAGGGCGGGGCAGCGCCAGCCGTGTTCAATGCGGCCAACGAACAGGCCGTGGCGATGTTCCTCGACGGCGCGATCACGTTCGGCGATATTCCGCGAGCGATCAGTGCGGCGCTCGACACGTACGGGAGCGCGCCGGGGACGACCCGGTAAGAAATTCTGGCGGCAGACACAGCAGCGCGCTCCATCGTGTCGGCGCGGAGGCAATAGCAGATGGAGTGGTTAGCACAGATCCTAGTGTTGGGTCTCGTGATCTTCGTGCACGAGTTGGGACATCTGTTGGCCGCTAAGATGTTCGGCGTGTACGCGCCGCGCTTTTCCATCGGCTTCGGCAAGGCGCTGTGGCGCAAGCGGTTCGGCGAGACGGAGTACGTGGTCGCTGCCATCCCGCTGGGTGGCTACGTCCGCATGGCGAGCCGCGACGACGAAGCGACGAACGCCTTCGAAGGCGAGTTGGCCGAGCGTGATCCGAAGGATCCGGTGGACCCTGAGGCCATGATCCCGTTCGGGCCCAAGCCGATCCCCGCGGATCGATGGTTCGAGTCGAAGCCGTTGTGGCAGAAGGCCATCATCCTGTTGGCCGGCGTGACGATGAACGTGATCCTCGCGTTGGTGGTGACGATCTCGTTGTTCGCGGGCTATGGGCAGCAGTATCTGCGTCCGGTGATCGCGACGGTGGTGGACACGATGCCGGCAGGGCGCGCTGGTCTGTTGGCCGGTGATTCGATCACCGCCGTCAACGGGGTGGCGACGGGTACGTGGACTGCGGTGGTCGAGGCTGTATCGTCGTCGCCGGGCCGTGAGGTCACGCTTGATCTCGTGCGCGGTGGCGCGTCGGTGGTCCTGCGAGTGACGCCCGACTCGGCGATGTCGCCAGACCCCGCGACGGGCATCGAGCGCGTGATCGGTCGCGTGGGCATGACGCCCGTGGATCGCGTGATCCGCGAGCCAGTGTCGTTCGGCACCGCCGTCGTGATGGGCAGCACCGCCACGTGGAACATGGGCTCTGGTGTGCTGCGTGTGCTTGGCGGCTTGGTCACCGGGCAGATCTCCGTGAAGAACCTCGGCGGTCCGGTCGCCATCGCGCGCACCTCGGTCGAAGCGGCGAAGACGGGTGTCGAGACCTTGTTCTCGTTGATCGCGTTCTTGAGCATCAACCTCGCGATCTTGAACCTCGTGCCGATCCCCCTGCTCGATGGTGGTCAGTTGTTGATGCACACCGCCGAAACGGTGAAGGGCAGTCCGTTCAGTGATCGCACGCGCGAGTGGATCGCGCGCGTGGGGTTGGCGGCGATCGGGTTGTTGTTCGTGACGGTGATGTTCAATGATCTGAAGGCGTTGGTGGTGGGGTGGTTGGGGTAGGGGGCGCCGTGTACGAACCCTACCTCACCGCCGTAGAACTCAAAGACCCCGACGCCTGGGATCGCACCGCGTTCCCATTCACCGTCCCCGCGATCGCCGCCTTCGACGGCCTCGATTTCACCGCGCCAGTGACGTGCCTGATTGGCGAGAACGGGGTCGGGAAGTCCACGCTGCTCGAAGCGATCGCCGCCGCCACCGGCTACAACCGCGAAGGTGGCAGCCGCAACTTCAACTTCGCGACCCACGAAGAGCCCGCGCCGCTGTCCGGGCTCCTGCGCACCATTCGCGGCGTGCGGCGGCCCACTGACGGCTTCTTCTTTCGTGCCGACAGCTTCGTCAACGTCATCACCGAGATCGACCGACTCGGCG
>JBEIVF010000117.1:0-6460 GCA_040374005.1 Gemmatimonadaceae bacterium
AGCCCCTCCCAGTGCTGGCGCGCCGAGGGTGTCACGCCGTCGAGCGGCACCGCGAAATCGCCGGTCGCTCGGGTCGTGGTGAACGCGCGGATCCCGAGCGCCGCGAACGGCGCGATGGGCTCGACGGTGTCCAGCACCGCGTTACCCGCGCGTCCCCGCGTCGACGCGCTCGATGCGGGCGCCGAGCGTGTTGAGGCGCGTATCGATGCGTTCGTACCCGCGCTCGATCTGCCCGGCGTTGTTGATCACGCTCGTGCCCTTCGCGGCCAGCGCGGCCAGGAGCATCGCCATGCCGGCCCGGATGTCGGGTGACTCCACGGACGACCCCCGGAGCTGTACGGGCCCGCTGACGAGCGCGCGGTGTGGATCACACAGGACGATGCGCGCGCCCATCGCGACGAGCTTGTCCACGAAGAACATCCGCGATTCGAACATCTTCTCGTGGATGAGGATCAGTCCTTCGCACTGCGTGGCCGTCACGATGGCGATGGACATCAGGTCCGCAGGGAACGCGGGCCACGGCTGATCCTCCAGCTTGGGCACGTGCCCGCCGAGATCGTTGCGGATCCGGAGTTCTTGGTCCGCGGGAACGATGAGATCCGGCCCCTCGATACGGCAGCGCACGCCGAGCCGCTCGAAACCCATCAGCACCATGCGCAGATGTTCAACGCCCGCGTCCGCGATCCGCAGTTCGGAGCGCGTCACCGCGGCGAGACCGATGAAGGAGCCCACCTCGATGTGGTCCGGCCCGATCGCGTGCGTACACCCGTGCAAGGCCGCGCCGCCATGGATCGTGAACTGGTTGGTGCCGATCCCTTCGATGCGCGCCCCCATGGCCACCAGGAAGTTGGCGAGGTCCTGCACGTGGGGCTCCGAGGCCGCGTTGCGCAGGATCGTGGTGCCGGTGGCGGCCACCGCGGCCATCAGCGCGTTCTCCGTCCCCGTGACCGATGGCTCGTCGAGGAACACATCGGCCCCGCGCAGCCCCTTCGTGGTCAGGGCGATCTGCTCGTCGAACGTGTGCTCGGCCCCCAACTGCTCCAGCGCCAAGAAGTGCGTGTCGAGGCGACGACGACCGATGACATCCCCGCCCGGCGGCGAGAGTGTGATCTTGCCGCACCGCGCGAGCAACGGCCCCGCGAGCAGGATGGACGCGCGGATGCGCACGCACAGTGCCGGATCGAGTGCGTCGCCACGCACGTCCTTGGCGTGGATACGCAAGGTGTTCGGCGCGGTCCATTCGACCTCCGCCCCGACCGTGCGAATGAGCTCCACCAACGTCTCGATGTCGCGGATCTGCGGCACGTTGGTGAGCGTGACGGGCTGATCCGTCAGTAGCGCGGCACACACGATCGGGAGGGCGGCGTTCTTGTTCCCGGCGGGGCGGATCGTTCCGCTGAGCGGACGACCCCCTTCGACGACGTACTGGATATTCTGCATCGGAGAGGCTGGGGAGAGCGGCGTTCGAACAACGATAATCCCCTGTCAACGCTTGTGCGGGGTCCGTCCAACAGGTAGCCTGATATATGGACATCGTCTGGTTGTTCGCCCAGGGGCGTACCCTCCCCGACACGGTCGTCATGAGGATGGTCCCCCCCGACCCGTCGTGGTTCCAGCAGATCACCGGGGTCGCGAGCGGGATCACCTCGCTGGTCCCGTACGCGCTGGCCATCGGGCTCATCTACGTGGCGGTCAAGCTACGGAGTTCGTTCGACGAGACCAAGACGGCGCTCACCAGCTCCAAGCAGGACCTCAAGGATCTGGCCGACGCGGCGAACCGCATGGCGCAGGACGTCGCCGCGGTGGCCGAGATGGTGCGGACCGATGTGGCGAAGGTGCACGACACGGTGGACTATACCAACCGTCGCGCTCGGCACGCGGTGAGCAACCTCGCCGACCGGATCGATAGCTTCACGGCCACGGTCGAGGCCGTCCAGACCGAGACGCAGGACGTCATCATCAGCGGCCTATCCGCGCTCCGCGGCGTGCGGGCCGGGGTGGCGGCGCTCCGCAAGAAGCCGGCCTCGCGGCGCCACCCGGCGCTGGATGACGACCGCGACGACCCGCCGGCGCGGCCGCGGCTGCGTCGCCGCCCACGCGCGGACTGACGCCCATGCGCCGGTGGGGAGGCCTGCTCCTCATCGCCGTCGTGGCGCTCGTCGTCTCGCCCGACACGGCGTGGGCGTGGACGCCCGGAACACACGTCTTCTTGGGTGAAGCGGTCCTCCGGAATCTGACCCTGTTGCCCGCCGGCGTGGCCGCACTCCTGCAGCAGTACCCCTACGACTTCCTGTACGGGTCGATCGCCGCGGACACGAGCATGGCCAAGAAGTACGCCGCCGCCGGCCGTCACTGTCACGCGTGGCACGTGGGGATGGAGATCCGCGACCTCGCGCGGAGCGACTCCCTGCGAGCGTTCGGCATCGGCTACCTCTCGCATCTGGCGGCCGACGTCGTCGCCCACAACTACTTCGTCCCCTTCCAGCTCGCGGGGACGGCGTCGACCACCGCGATCGGGCATTCGTACTGGGAGACCCGCTTCGAAACGTTGCTGCCGCCGAGCGCGGCCCACCGCGCCCACGAGCTCTTGTTGCTCGATCACGGGCGCGCGGATGAACATCTCGACCGGATCCTGAGTCCCACGCTGTTCAGCACCGGCACCAACCGCCGACTATTCCGCGGCATGGTGCGCGCGGCAGACAACGAGAACTGGCAACGGGTGTTCCAACTCTTGCTGGAGCGGAGTCGCTGGGACCTCGATGCCACCTCCGTGGAAGCGCACCTCGTGCGGAGCTTCGACTTCATCGTGGACTTCTTGCGCCGTGACGAAGGCGCCGAGCCCTACGCCATGGATCCCGCCGGTGATGCGCCGCTCCGCGAGGCCAAGCGCGTCCGACGCCAAGCCGTGCGCGATGGGGGAGCCGAGGGGGCGCGGGATGCGGCGCTCCGCGCCTTCGGACTCCCCCCCACCACGCTCGATTACGCGCAGCAGCTGGACGTGCCGCTCTACCCTGTGATGCGTGCGGCGAGCAGCTGATTGACCTTCTTGGGGTCCGCGCGCCCCTGGGACTTCTTCATGATGAGGCCCACGAGCACCCCTTGGAGCTTGCGCTCACCGGCGGCGAAGCGTCCGGCCTCCTCGGGATGCGCGGCGAACACCTCGTCCACCCACGTGGCCAACTGATCGGCGTCGTCCACTTGGATCAGGTTGAGCCGGGTGGCCACGGCAAGCGGCGCCTCGGTCGACGTGAGCAACTCGGCGAACACCTGCTTGGCCGCCGAGTTCGAGAGCTGACCGCCCTTCACCAAGGCGATGAGTTGGGCCAATCGCTCGGCCGTCACCGGGGGCTGCTCGCCGATGACGCGGAGATCGAGGCTCGACGCATTCGCCGCCGCGAGGAGTTCGCCCATGACCCAGTTGGCCGCGGCCTTGCCGTCGTCGCACGCGCTGGCCACACGCTCGAAGTACTCCGCGAGTGACCGCGTTGCCGTGAGCACCTCGGCATCGGCCGCGTTGAGCCCGAAGTCCGCGCGGAAGCGGAGGCGGCGCGCCGGCGGCAGCTCGGGGAGCGCCGCTCGATGGGCGTCGATCTCCGCACCGGTCACCACGAGCGGCGGAAGATCGGGCTCGGGGAAATAGCGGTAGTCGTGCGCGCCTTCTTTGCTGCGCGCTGGACGGGTCTCGTGCTTGTTGGGGTCCCACAAGAGCGTCATCTGCTCGATGGTCCCACCCGCGTCGAGGACGGCGCAGTGCCGCGCGAACTCCACCTCCAGCGCCTTCTCGACGGCCGAGACCGAGTTGAGGTTCTTCAGCTCGGTCTTGGTGCCGAGCGTGGTCACCCCATGGCGACGGGCACTGACGTTGGCATCGACGCGCAAGGAGCCTTCTTCCATCGACACGTCGCTGATGGCGGCATACTCGAGGATCTGCTTGACCTGTCGGAGGTAGGCCCCGGCCTCCGCCGACGACCGCATGTCCGGTTCGCTGACGATCTCGACCAGCGGCACGCCCGCCCGATTGAGATCGATGGCGGTGAAGCCGCGGTACCGGTCGTGGATGGACTTCCCCGCGTCCTCTTCCATGTGGACGCGCGTCACGCCGATCGTCGTCGTGTGATCACCCACGGTGCACTCGAGCCGTCCTGCCGTGGCCAAGGGGCGATCGAACTGCGAGATCTGATAGCCCTTGGGCAGATCAGGATAGAAGTAGTTCTTGCGCGCGAAGATCGAGCGCTCGTGCACCGTGCAGCCCAACGCGAGCGCCGCACGCACGGCGAGCGTCACGGCTTGGGCGTTGAGCACCGGCAGCGCACCGGGCAATCCTAAGCAGCAGGGGCAGGTGTTGGCGTTCGGTCGGTCACCGAACGACGTCGCGCAGCGACAGAAGGCCTTGGTGGCCGTCTTGAGCTGCACATGCACCTCGAGCCCGACGACCATCTCCCAGGTGGTGCTCATGCGCCCTCCCCGGCCAATCCGGCCTGCTCGAGTGCGAACGCCACACGGAACATGGTCTGCTCGTCAAAGTGGTTGGCCAGCACCTGCCCACCGATGGGCAGCCCGCCGACCGTCCCGATCGGCACGGACATCCCGGGGATCCCCGCGAGATTCGCGGTCACGGTGAAGATGTCCGAGAGGTACATCTCGTACGGATCGGTGATGGCGCCCAACGCGAACGCGGGGCCCGGCGTCGTCGGCGTGAAGAGGACATCCACGCCGTCCGCGAACACGCGCGTGAAGTCCGCCGCGATGTGCGCACGCACCGACTGCGCCTTGCGGTAGTACGCGTCGTAGTAGCCCGCGGACAGCACGTAGGTGCCGAGCAGGATGCGGCGCGTGACCTCGTCGCCGAAGCCGCGCGAGCGGGTGGCCTCGTACATCCCGCGCAATCCCTCCCCCTCCACACGGAGCCCGTAGCGCACGCCGTCGAACCGCGCGAGGTTCGACGAGCACTCGGCCGGCGCGATGATGTAGTAGACGGGGATCGCGTAGTCGGTGTGTGGCAACGCGACCTCGCGGATCGTGGCGCCGGCGGCGCGCAGCGTCTCGAGGGCGCGATCGCAGCGGCGGCGCACCGCGGGGTCGAGCGACTCCGGGAAGTACTCGCGCGGCACGCCGACGACGAGCCCATCGAGTCGCGCCGTGGCCGCGGCGCTGTACGTGTGCACCGGGACGTCGACCGTCGTGGCATCGTGGGCATCCACGCCAGCGATGGCCTCCAATCCACGCGCGGCATCCGCCACGGTGGCGCCGAAGACGCCGACCTGATCGAGCGACGACGCGAACGCGACGAGCCCGAAGCGAGACACCCGACCGTACGTCGGCTTCACGCCGACGACGCCACAGAAGGCGGCCGGCTGCCGCACGGAGCCACCGGTCTCGGAGCCCAACGCGATCGGGACGATCCCCGCCGCGACGGCCGCGGCCGACCCGCCGCTGGATCCCCCCGGCACGCGCGTGGAGTCGAGTGGGTTCTTGGTGGGACCGTACGCGGAGTGCTCCGTGGACGAGCCCATGGCGAACTCATCCATGTTCGCCTTGCCCACGATGATGCCGCCCGCCGCGCGGAGCTTCGTGATCGCGGTGGCTTCGTACGGGCTGACGTACCCGGCGAGGATGTGCGAGCCGCAGGTCGTCGGCAAGGACACCGTCGCGATGTTGTCCTTGATCACCACCGGTGTGTCGGCGAGCAGTCCGGTCGTTGGCGTGGTCGGGAGCTCCGCCGCTGCGGCACGCGTCGCCTCCTGCGCCAAGAGGATGTTCAGACCATCGTTCCACGCGCCGGCGGCATCCGCTCGGGCCAACGCGGCGCGGGCGATCGCCGCGGCGCTCACGAGGCCTCCTCGTCGAGATCGTCGGTGGTCGCGCCGTGCGTGGCCAAGCGCGGCACGAGGAAGAAGCCGTCGCGGAAGGCGGGCGCGATGTCCTGCGGTCCGCGCGTCAGCGGCACGGCAGGGCCCACGTCGGCCACGAGGCGCATGCCCGCGGTGGTGTCCTCCACGCGCGCCGTGGCATCGGGCACCTGACGCAACGCGTCCATGTGGCTCAAGATCCCATTGAGCTGCGCCGCGATGATCGGCTCTCGCTCTGGCGCGACCGCCAGACGCGAGAGCGCCGCGATCCGTCGCACTTCATCGACCGTCACACTCATTCTTCCCACCCACGTTCAAGATTGGCCTGTGCCAGCATCAGGGTCTTCCGACCGATGCTCTCATCGTCGAAATCGATCCGGGCCTTCGCTTGGGGGCCCTGTCCGCTGAGCTCCGCGATGGTCCCCGCCCCGAAGCGCGCGTGCTTGACGCGTTCGCCCACCACGAGACGCGGCGCATCCTGCGACTCATCCTCCACGGCCACCGGCTTGGCCGGAGACCGCCAGTCCACGGGGGTGCCGCGTCGACGGGCGCCCGTCCACCCGCCCCAGGCCTCCTCGCGCTCGCCCCACGCCGACGCCCGCGGGGTCGTC
>JBEIVF010000196.1:0-3789 GCA_040374005.1 Gemmatimonadaceae bacterium
ATCATTGAGGCGAGCAGGGCAGCAGGAGGGAACACAGCACCAGCGAACACATCCATCTCAGCGCGACGGCGCGGGGGTGGCTTCGTACTCTTCCTTGGGGATGCGAAAACGCGCGGCGATCTCAGGATCCCCTTCATCGCCGAGCACCCGTTGCGCGATATAGGCGCCGATCACGGGGCCGAACTTGAATCCTTCGGCATTCCCGCATCCCGTGATCCATACGTTCGAATAGTCGGGATGGTTGTCGATCACGAAGTCGCGATTGATGCTCGACTCGTAGTGGCAGGCGCGCGTCTCGAGCACGGGCGCATTCGCGAGGGCGGGGAACCGTGCCTGCAACACGCGTCGTGATCCTTCGATGCGCTCGGCGGAGGTCCACCGGACGGAGGTGTCGGGATCCTGCTGCGCGGGGTCGGCGGGCGCTTCGTTCCGTGGCGGCGGCGTTGCCCCAGGCGCGAGGGGCGCCGCCATTGAGCCGCGTACCCGAAAGCCGCGGTTGTCCACTGGGAGCGTGGGCCAGCCCGTCACGCCTGGGACATTCCAGCTGGGGATGTTCGGGTACTGGAATCGTGTATCACCCACCGGTGTGCCGAAGTACACCACGTAGCCGATGGGGAGCCGCATGCGCTGTCCCATGATCTCGGGAAAGACCTTGGGAAGCCAGGGGCCGCACGCGAACACGTAGCGATCGCCGCGGATGACTTCGCCATCGTCGAGGATCACGCCATCGAGCTGGCCGTTGGCGCCCGCGCCGAGCCGCGCACGGCCGACGACGATCCGCGCGCCGAGGGTCTCGACGACGCCCGCCACGGCGTGCACCGCGCGGCGAGCGCGCACCACGCCCGCATCGGGCTCCGTGATGGCCAGGGCCATCCCATCCGCGTTGATCGCGGGCCAGCGCTTGCTCACCTCATCGCCGGTGATGACCTCGTGCGGCACGTTGTACTTCTTCCACCATTCCACGGTGCGCGTGGTGAACGGCTCTTCGGCCGGGCGCATGATCACATCGCCCGTCTTGAAGTACAAGTTGAGCTTGACGTCCTTGCTCCACTCGGCGTCCCACGCGGCCCAGCGGCGCATGGACTCGCGGGCCCACTGCACCCAGAGCTCACCGGCCGCGCGATCGCCATAGGACGAGCGCACCCCGCGGGTCTCGTCGCCGCTGGTGGCGCGCGAGTTGCCGGGGCCGTACTGGTCCACCAGCGTGACGCGCGCGCCGCTTTGCAGCAGCTCGTACGCGGTGAAGCTGCCCCATATCCCGGCGCCGATGACCACCACATGCCCACGATCGCGTTGGAGCAGCGAGCGGCGCGGCAACGCCTGCAGTCCAGTGACGTCCATCGCGTTCGACCGCACGGCGCAGCCCGAGGCGAGCAGGGCGCCGGCGCCGATCCCGGCGGTGCGCAGGAAGTCGCGGCGGTCCACCGGAGGGAGCACCTCCGTGGGGCGGGCAGCGTCGAGCTCGTCAGTCACGTGAGTTCCTCGGGGCTAGAGGGGACGCGCCAATATGCGACCGGGGGGCGCTCCCCCGCAAACGCTGGCCGTTCCCCGAGCGTAAGTCCGTGGTTGCCCCCGAGGGGGCACCTTTGCAATTTTCTCGGGTCTGACCGTCGTAGACGTCTCCTTCTCGCTGACCTCATGCTCGTTCGTACCGCGGTGGCGCTGGCCACCGGATCCGTCCTCCTGAGTCTTGCGGCGCCTGTGGCGGCGCAGTCCACCGCGACCACCGCGGCGGCGGGCGCGGGTCCGTCCTTCACGGAGGCCCAGGCCGTGCAGGGGGAGATCGTCTACAAGCGCGCCTGCAGTGCGTGCCATCAGATCCGCGATCACTCCAACGAGGACTTCCGCTTCAACTGGAAGGGGCGCTCGGTGCTCGAACTGTTCAACACCATCCGCAACACCATGCCGCAGGAGACGCCCGGCAGCCTGGCGCCGCAGGAGTACGCCGACATCGTCGCGTACATGATGAAGGTCAACGGGATCGCGGCGGGGCCGCGCCCACTCCTCCCGGACACCGCAGCACTCCGGGCCACGCGGTTCGATGTGAAGGACGCGCGCCAGAAGTAGGGCGCATCGCCGGTCCACCCTCTGCCACCTACTGCTATGCTTCGTCGTTCCCTTTGCACCCTTGCTGCGGTCACGGCGTTCGCGGCCACCGCGCAGGCGCAGGCCTCCCACCGCATCCCCATCATCCCGCAGGGCCAGAGTGCCTCGGCCACGCTGACGCCGGGCATCCGGGTGGGTGACATCGTCTACGCCTCGGGACAGCTCGGCACCGACCGCGCCAATCCCAACGCGACGGTGCAGGAGCAGACCAAGCGCGCCCTCGAGAACACCAAGCGTGTGTTCGAAGCGGCCGGCACCACGATGGCCCACGCGGTCAAGTGCACCGTGTTCCTCATCGAGGTCGCTGATTTCCAAGGGATGAACCAGGCGTACCGCGAGTTCTTCCCGGATTCGCCGCCGGCGCGCTCGACCGTGGTCGTGAAGGCCCTCGTGGTCCCGAACGCCAACGTCGAGATCGAATGCATGGCCGTGATGCCGAAGCAGTAGCCACGGCGGGCCCTCGCGCGCGCTAGTGGGCGCGTGAGCGGGGCATCGTCGCCACGGCGGCGACGGCGGCGGCCGGCACGAACAGGCCCGTGGCCAGCACCATCCAGATGGGGTGCGGAATAGTGACGAGATTCATCACGGCGCCGAGCAGGATCATCCCCGCGACGACCCCCGCCATGAGCACCGGGCGCGTGGGTGCGATGCGGATCGCGACCGCACCGCCGACGAAGGTCCCCAGCACCCACGCGAGCAACACCCACGCGATGGGGCCCACCGACAGCCCCGCCACGTAGGCGCGCATCGCGTCCACGTCACTGGGGTCGAATCCCGCGGGGACCGGGAAGAGTCGATGCCCGAGCGACTCGACCGCGAAGACCGTGACACCCGCGGTCACGACGCCGACGAGCCCACCAAGGACGGAACGGCCACGGGAAGTCGCCATGGGTCGTTACTTCGCCCGCGAGATCGTGTACACGTACGTCGCCACGACGCGCGCCTGCTCATCCGTGAGATTCGCGGGTCCGCCGCGCGGGTTCATCGCCCGCGTGCGCGCCGCGTCCGTGATCTTCTCGCGCGCCACACCCGTGATGATGAGCTGCGTGATCTCATCGATCGAGCCACCGATGTGGAGCCACGCCCCGGCGACCAAGCTCGGACCGTTCGTCCCCCCCACCCCCCTTCGCGCCGTGACACCGCGCGCACGAGATCGCGGCGAAGATCGAATCACCCTGCGCGACCACCTTCGCGTCGAGCGAGGCGAGCCCCTCGCCGGGCGTCGCCTTGGCGCGATGGCAGGCACTGGTGACGAGCAGGACAGCGAACCACGCGACCCAAGGACGTGACATCGTAGCAGACTCCAAGCAAGTGGAAGGAACGAGCCCCCAATACTATCCGGCCGCGTCCTCGGCTGCTTTGCGCACCCGATCGAGCATGCCCTCGCCCAGTTCCCCGGGACGAGCGAACACCAGCACGGCCGCCGCACCGGACTCCTCGGCGCGGCGGAGTTCGTCGTAGAGCGTGGCTGCCGTGAGCTCCGCGCACATCGCGCGGGGGAACCGCCCCACGTTCGGCGCGGGGGTGAGCACATAGGTGCCGTCGTCGACCGACGGGGGCGCCGACGCGATCACCAAGTGCACCGGGATGCTCGGGGCGTAATGCCGGTACTTCATCCCCGGTGACCGGGGCACCTCCGCGTCCGCCGCGCTCGCGAACATCAGCGGACCCACGAGTGGCTGC
>JBEIVF010000113.1:0-6531 GCA_040374005.1 Gemmatimonadaceae bacterium
CCGCGGTGCGCGTTCCGCCGTCCGCCTGCATCACATCACAGTCGACCTTGATGGTCCACTCGCCGAACGCGTAGCCGTCGACCATCGCGCGCACCGAGCGGCCGATGAGCCGCTGGATCTCTTGCGTGCGCCCCCCTACTTGGCCGCGCTCCCGCTGCGACCGCGTGTGCGTGGCGCGCGGCAGCATGCCGTACTCGGCCGTGATCCAGCCTTCCCCACTACCCTTCTTCCACCCGGGCACGCCCTTCTCGGCCGAGGCCGTACAGAGCACGCGCGTGCGACCGAAGGAGACGAGGCACGAGCCCTCGGCGTACGGCGCCGCGTGGCGCTCGAGAGTGACGGGACGCAGCGCGAGGAGCGCGCGGTCGGAGCGAGGGTCAGGAACGGTCACGAAGTCTCTGGACGATGGAAGTAGTGGATTGCCCCGGCGTGAGCGGGACGATGACGACGGCACCGCCGCGGGCACGCACGACATCAGCGCCCACCACGGTGTCGGGGGAATAGTCGCCGCCTTTGACGACGACATCAGGCTGCAAGGCGGTGACCAACTGGAGCGGCGTGTCCTCGTCGAAGATGACGACGGCGTCGACATCGCCGAGCGCGGCGAGCACATACGCGCGGTCGATCTCCGGACGGATGGGACGGTCGTCACCCTTGCCGAGTCGGCGCACGGACGCATCGCTGTTCACGCCGACGACGAGATGGTCGCCCGCCACGCGCGCCGCATGGATCACATCAATGTGCCCCGGATGCAACAGGTCGAATACACCGTTGGTGAACACCACGCGACCGGACTGCGCCGCGCGCCACGCGACGACTTCGTCACGTGACCGCACCTTCGACGCGGGCGTGACGGGGCTCAGGACGCCCCCTGCGCCGCCGGCGCGAAGTACCCCTCGCGCACGACGCTTGGGAACGTGATGGACGCGTCGGACTCAGTGAACACGAAGAGCGATCCGTTGGCGCGGCGCATGCGGATGTTCTGCGCACGCTCGGGGAGATCGCGCGCGTCAGCCGGCGCGCGCAGGCGTCGCTTGACGACGACATCGGGGCGGTTGGCCGCGAAGCGCACCTCCTGCACCATCGCCTCCTGGCACTGGTCGTGCTTCCAGAACGGGGTCCCGATCGTCACGCCGCAGTCGATGATGGCGGAGGGGAGGAGCCGCGACGACAGAGAGCCCAGCGACGAGGACCCGCGGCGGTTCACCATTGTGACAACGCTCCTTCGATGACGTCGGATACGATGCGATCGATGGCCTGCTTGCGCCCAGCCGCTTCCGCGCGCTCGGCGTACTCCCCTTCGGCGACGATGCCCGTCTTGCTCCAGAGCACGGTGCCGTCCTTTTGGTCCACGAGCTCTACATCCACGGCGATGGCCAAGCGGCGACGCGCACTGGTGGATCCTTGGCGGTCAGCACTCACGGCCACGGGGATGTCGATCTCGAAGCGTTGGATCTTGCCGCGCACGATCGCATCGGCCTTCTCTTCGGTGGCCGGGCGCAACCCGAGTCGGCGCTCCATGCCGTCGCGGAGCGCCTCGCCGAGTTCGCGCGGCAGATCGACCGACGCCGTCTCGTTGTCGAACGGGATGATGGCGACCGTGCGCACATGCCGCGGTAAGCCGCCGCCCGAGAACCCGTACAGACAGCCGCTCGCCACGAGCGGCACCGTCAGCGCGAGCGCGTGCAGGAAGTGACGACGCTTCATCGGACGCGCACGCTGATCAGGTAATCCTGCTGCACCAGCGCGTCCATCACGTCGAGACCAGCGGTGACACGCCCGAACGTCGTGTGCAACGCGTCGAGATGCGGCTGCGGACTGTGGCCGAAGAACCATTGCGAGCTGCCCGTTTCGGGCCCGGCGTGCGCCATGCCGATGGTCCCGCGTAGGTACAGCGTCCGGTTGAGTTCATCGCGAATGGTGTACCCGGGGCTCCCGCTTCCCGTTCCCGATGGGTCGCCGCCCTGCGCCACGAAGTACGGGACCACGCGATGCCACAGGATGTTGTCGTAGGCGCCGCTCGTGGCCAGCGCGCGCAGATTCGCGACGGTCAGCGGCGCCTCCGCACCGTCGAGGTCGACCTCGATGGTGCCGCGTGAGGTGACGAACGTGGCGCGCAACGGCGTGCCTTGCAACGACGGTACGACGATGGTCTGCACGATCGCAATCCACTCGGCGTTGGTGCGGCGCGGGCGTGGCGCGCCGGCCCACGCTGCGAGCGGCGGCACGTTGCGCGCGAGATCAAGGGCGCGGGCATCCGCGGGGGCGGGCCAGCGCTTCAGCGTGTCCGCCCAGGCGCCGAACCCGGTGCTGTCGCGGCGCCAGATCGCGGCGAGCGACTGCAGCACCGCGTGGCGCGCGGCGGGGAGCGGGTCGCCGAGAGCGCGCTCGTACGCGCGCACGAGGGCACCGACCATCGCACCCGTGGCGATGCGACCGAAGCCCGAGATGGCCGTGGCGCGCGCCCAAACATCGTCGAGGCCTCCGGCGGCCGTCCCGAACCAGATGATGATCCCGGAGTCACGCGCGGCGGCCTCAGGCCGTGCGCTGCGCGCCAATGCCGACAGCGCGGCGCGCACCACGATGGGCGACGGATCCTGACGGAAGCGGAGCCCACGATCGATGCTCGCGGTGTCCGCAATCGGGATCAGGATCGATGCCGCGACTGCGCGCGTGCGCGGATCGCCATCGGTGATCCAACTGCCGGCCCGCGCCGAGTCCAACGCGCCCAAGAGGAACCCTTGCTGGTTGGCCGCCTGGACGATCGCGATGCGCGACATCGTGCTCGTGTCCGCCGCGAAGAGCGACTCCCACGCGGCCGAGTCGGGCCCGAACACGGGGCCCGCGGCCTGGATCGCGGCGAGTCGCACGTTCGCATCGGGATCAGTGGCGATGGTGGCCTCGATCAGCCCGCGCGACACCGTGATGTAGGAGGCGAGCGATCGCACCGCACTGATGCGCACGTGCGGATGCGGATCGGAGAGCAACCGACCGAGCGCGACGCGCGCCATGGGCTGCAGGGTGTCGGGCACCCCAGTCCGTGCGAGGGCGCGCGCGATGTTGGCGCGAATGTCGCTGGCGTCAGACCGCGGGACGGTCCCGGCGCCCACCGCGGGAGGCAGATCGACGACGGCGAGCAGCGGTGCGGCCGCCTCGCGATTCGGATTGCGCGTGAGTGCATAGGTCGCGGCCCACCGTACGTCGGCCGCGTCACTGCGCAGGAACGGCGTGATCTCGGCGATCGGCACCGGACGGAACGTGTACAGCGCGACGAGGACCGCCGCTGACGGTCGGGCGCGCAACGAGTTGAGGAGCGGGGCGCGCGCCGGCTCACCGATACGCCCGAGGGCGGCCGCCGCTTCGTCGCGGACGGTGGGCGGGCCATCCAACGCGCTGGTGAGCGCGGGGACCGCGGCGGTATCGCGCAGCAACCCCGCGGCGAAGGCGGCCGTGGCGGCCACCGCGGTATCCGTGTCGGCGATGAGCGTGCGCACGGCGGCAGCCCGCTCCCTGCCCTTCACCTGCCCGATCGCGCGGACGGCCTGCACCCGGAGCCACGACGGACCGCGCGCGATGACCGAATCGACGAACGTCGTGTCGAGGGAACGTTCGTCGGCCATCGCCAAGAGCCGGGCCGACGCGCGCACCTCGGCGGCCGAAGGAGCTGGACGCTGCGCCTCGGCGCTGTACGGCGCTAGGGTGAACGCGAGGGCCGCGAGTGTGGCCTTAGCCTTGGACATCGAGCATCTCCTTCACGGCCGGCGGGAGCGCCGTCGGGCGCCCGGTCTTCGGGTCGATGGATACCAGCGCCGTATACGCCGTGGCGAGGCGCGTACCGTCACTCACGCGCACGAGCTCGTACTCGAAGCGGATCGAGCGGGAGCGCACCTCGGAAATGGTGGTCCGCACCTCCACCTCATCGTCGTAGCGCGCCGGCGCGAGATATCGCACGGTCACCTCGGCCACCGCGAGCGCGAATCCCTCACGCTCCAGATCGGCGTAGCTCATGCCATACGCCCGAATGAGATCGGTGCGCGCGACTTCGAGCCAGATCAGGTAGTTGGAGTGGTACACGACGCCGAGTTGGTCGGTCTCGGCGTAGCGGACGCGGACGGTGGTGGTATGGGTCGCGGTCACGCAGCTGGATGGGAGGTCAGGTGAGGGGCCTTCCGCACCCCTCAAAGCTATGTGAGGTGCCTCCGTGCCGCGCCCCCGCTAGCTTTGCGCCCATGGAACTCGCCACACCCTGTTGGCTCGCCTCAGACGCTCACCTTGGGGTCGCTCCTCCGGAGACGGAGCGCGCGTTCCTGCGCTGGACGACCGCAGCAGCCCAGCAGGCCAAGTCGGTGGTCATCAACGGCGACCTGTTCGAGTTCTGGTACGAGTGGCGGCATGTGATCCCGCGCGCGGGGTTCCGCGCCGTGGCGGCGCTGGCATCGCTCACCGAGGCCGGGGTCCCGGTGTTGTTCGTCGGTGGCAACCACGACTGCTGGGGAGGCGAGGCGCTCACGCAGGAGTCGGGGGCGCAGTACCATCTGGGCGCATGGCGTGGGCGGATCGGCCCGTGGCACACGTTGATCGACCATGGCGATGGCCTGCGCGAGGCCGAGGATGCGCCCTACCGTCGGTTGCGCACGGTGCTGCGGCACCCGTGGTCCAAGCGGGCCTTTCGGTGGCTGCACCCGGACTGGGGGACCGCGCTGGCGCAGTACTCGTCGCACACCAGTCGCCATTCGCGCCCCCGCGATGGTGGCGAGGGGCTCCGACAGGTCGCACTTCGCACGTTGCGTGCGGAGCCCGCGCTCGATCTCGTCGTGTACGGCCATTCGCACGTGGGCGCATTGGAGCGCGTGGAAACGGGCGGCGTCTACGCGAACCCGGGCGCGTGGCTCAATGAGCCGACCTACTTGGTGATCGACGACACGTCCGTCACCCGTCGGCGGTGGGGCGGATCAGCCGAGGGTGACCGTCTCGACGCGCTCGATCGCCGCGCCTAGGAAGCGCTGCCCCAAGCGCAGGAACTGCGCGGGCGCGTCGGAGGCGACGAAGCGATGCACGCCGGGCGATGGGCTCGTGGCGGCCATCTGGAGCTGGGCCAACGTGGCGGCCGTGGCGGAGGCGGTGGCCGACGCCGAATCGATGAGCGTCACCTCGGGCCCGAGCACCTCGGCGAGCACTGTGCGCAACATGGGATAGTGCGTGCACCCGAGGACCACGGTGTGCACATGCGCGGCCAGCAACGGCGCGAGGTACTCGCGCGCGATGAGTCGGGTCGCCGGATGATCGAACAGCCCTTCCTCGGCGAGTGGCACGAAGAGGGGACAGGCCTGCGACACGATGGTCGCGTCGGGCGCCACCTGCCAGATGGCCTTGGCGTAGGCGCCGGACGCGATGGTGCCGGCGGTGCCGATCACGCCGATGGGTCCCGGCCCCGCCGCGACGGCGGCGCGCGCGCCAGGTTCGACGACACCGATCACCGGCACGGGTAACTCGCGTTGCAGACTCGGAAGCGCATGGGCGGTCGCGGTATTGCACGCGACGACGATGGCCTTCACCCCTTGGTCGATGAGCCATGCGCTGATCTCGTGGGCATAGCGCCGCACGGTATCGGGGCTCTTGGGGCCGTACGGGACACGCGCCGTGTCACCGAAGTAGATGAGGCGCTCGTGCGGCAACTGGCGGAGGAGTGCGCCGGCCACGGTGAGTCCACCGATGCCAGAATCGAAGACGCCGATGGGCGCGCTCGTGCTCACCATGGGAGCTGCCATCCCACGCGACTCACGCGCGGCGCGATGCGGAAGTCCACCTTGCCGGGCAGGTCCCACAGCTGCGCCGCGACGAACGCGTCCGCGCCGGCGATGAGATGGTTGAAGATGAGGAGCGCAGCCCAATCCTCGACGTGCGCACGCCGGGCACGGACGCGGCCCTCGGTGTAGCGGGACGCGGCCCACGCGGCCACCACCGGAGCACCGCTCTCGGGATCCGTGGCCGGCAATCCGGTCGTGGGATCGATCGTGTAGCGCAGCGGTGTGGAATCGCGGCTGAACGCACGCGCAGTGCGATAGTCGTAGGTGCTCTTCGCGTACATGGTGAGCGCGAGGAGTTCAGTGGCGACGAAGATGATCCCGGCCGGCCGATCGAGCTTGGCCTGCGCGAGTCCGGGAATGACGAGCGACTGCAGGAACGCACGGCCCGGCTTGAGCGGCGTGGTCACGGCGGTGATCGCCACCGGTGCGGCGGGCGCTTGTGCGGTCGCGACGAGCGGCATCACACACAGCCACACGGCGAGGAGGAGCGCGCGTGGCGGGAACGTGTGGGAATCGAACCCACCCAACCCGACGAAGTCAGGTCGCATCAGTTTTGAAGACTGAGGGAGCCACCAGGCCCCATTCGCTCCCAATACACATCACGCTATCTCCAGCTGGGTGGCGCGGCGCGTTCCGCTCTCGCCGACGACGACGCCCGCTGTGCAGGCGGCGATGAAGTCCACCACACGGTCGGGCCTGAGGGCGACCAACAATCCCCCCGAGG